>CAZUEG010000026.1:0-7682 GCA_964619495.1 uncultured Candidatus Saccharibacteria bacterium
AATACATTAACAATTTTCTTTGAAATGCGTTCGAATTTTTCCAAAAACGAGCACTGTTTGTGTGTTTAAGGCGGGGCAACAAAATCCTTGATTTGAAGAGAAATTGTGTTATAAATATTATCGGAACAAAAAGAGCGGCTGACGCCGCCTGTTATGTTTTTTTGATAAATGTTATACTAAACCAACCGTTATTTTCGTTTTAAATTAACAGATAAGTTGCAATAATTATCAGTAAATAATCCTTATTACCATTACGAAAGTGATGGGAGCATGGGAAACAAAGAAATGCTGTCCCAAGACACTAAGAAAAAAATCATTACCCGGCATCAGGTTCATGAAACCGACACCGGCTCGCCGGAAGTTCAGGTGGCGATTTTAACCACCCAAATCAAAGAGCTGTTGGCGCATCTTAAAAAGCATCCCAAAGACCTCCATTCCAAGCGGGGGTTGTTAAAAATGGTTGCCAAGAGGCGGAAACATTTGAAATATCTGAAACAAAAAGAGGAAAAAAGATATCAAGACACAATCAGCAAGATGGGGTTAAAAAAATAATATGGTTTTCAAGCATATCGGCCAAAAGGTAGGAGTACTGATCGATGTCCAAAACCTTTACCACTCGGCAAGAAATCTTTACGGCGCTCGTGTCAATTTTCGGGAAATTTTAAAGCTGGCAGTCAGCCAGAGGAACTTAATCCGGGCATTTGCCTACGTTGTCAGGACGAAAACCGGAGAAGAAAAGCCGTTCTTTGACGCCTTGGTTAAGTTGGGCATTGAGACGCGGGTTAAAGACCTGCAAGAGTTTTATGACGGCTTAAAGAAAGCCGATTGGGACGTCGGACTGGCGGTGGACGCGATCAGGATTTCCTCCGGCATTGACACCATCGTCATCGTTTCCGGCGACGGCGATTTTATTCCTCTTGTGGAATATCTGAAAAACCAGGGCAAAAGAGTGGAGGTAATGGCATTCTCGAGATCGGCGTCGGCGCATCTCAAAGAAATAGCCGATGAGTTCCTCGACTTGTCGCAAAGCCCGGAAAAATATCTTATTAAAGCTAATTTAACAAAACGTGGAGAAGAAAAACTATAAAATAGAAAGCGGCGGCCGAGAATTATCGGTAGAGGCGCGCAATTTGGCGGGGCAGGCTAATGGCTCGGTAACAGTGCGTCATGGCGATACGGTTGTTTTGGCGACGGCGGTAATGGCGAAGGAAAAAAAGGATGATCAAGGTTTTTTTCCGCTTACGGTAGATTACGAAGAGCGTTATTATGCCGGCGGGAAAATAAAAGGGCCGCGCTATATAAAAAGAGAAACCCGTCCGTCAGACGAGGCGATTGTGACCGCCCGGTTGATTGACAGAACAATTCGTCCGCGCTTTCCAAAGAATCTGGGTCGCGACGTCCAGGTAATTGTTACCTGCCTGTCGTGGGATGGGGAAAACGATCCGACGACAATCGGGGTTATCGCCAGCTCAATGGCGCTGATGATTTCCGATATTCCTTGGGATGGTCCGGTAGCGGCGATTCGCGTCGGGCAAACTGACGGCAAGTTTATAATCAATCCGACATATGACATTCGGGAAAATAGCCGTGTTAATTTAGTATTCGGCGTCGGTAAAACCAAAGGTGACATCGTTTTGAATATGATCGACGGCGACGCCAACGAGGTCGAAGAAGCCGAGATTCTGTCGGCTTATGATTTTACCAGTGGACCGCTAAAAGCGATTTGCGCATTTCAAGAGGAGATTGCTAAAGAAATCGGTAAGAAAAAAATCGTCCTTGAAGAACTGTTTATCAATCACGATTTAGAGAATAATATCCGGTCTTTTCTCGGCAGCCGATTGGAATCCGCGCTTTTTGAGGGGCCGGATAAAGCCGGCCGCATGGATAATGTAAATTCTTTAAAATGCGAGTTAATCGGTCACCTGGCGGAAAAGTACCCCGGCGGAACGGAAATAAAAATCGGGGGAGGATTGTTTGAAGAAGAAATAGACCGTCTTGTCCACGTAAATGCCATCGAAAAAGATCGCCGTGTCGATGGGCGGAAGATGGACGAATTAAGGCCAATCGAAATGGAGACCGGGGTCTTGCCCCGCACTCACGGAACCGGACTGTTTACCCGCGGGGAGACCAGATCGCTGTCGATTTTGACATTGGGCGCTCCGGGCGATCAGCAAATCCTTGAGGGGATGGAAATTACCGGAAAAAAGCGGTTTATGCATCATTATAATTTCCCGCCCTATTCCGTCGGCGAAATTAAGCCGATGCGCGGCCCGGGACGGCGCGATATCGGCCACGGAATGCTGGCCGAGAAAGCGCTTCTGCCTTTAATCCCCGTATTTGAACAGTTTCCTTATACGATCCGAATCGTTACAGAAATTCTGTCATCAAATGGTTCGAGCTCGATGGCATCGGTTACCAGTTCGTCAATTGCTTTAATGGATGCCGGCGTTCCGATTAAGACGCCGGCTACCGGAATTTCAATCGGAATGATGGAGGATGGCAAAGGAAACTACCGGATTTTGACCGACATCCAGGGGCCGGAAGATCATTACGGCGATATGGATTTTAAAATTGCCGGAACAAAAACAGGAATAACGGCGATTCAAATGGATGTGAAAATCGGCGGTATTAATCGTAAAATAATGGAAGAGGCGCTAACTGCGGGCAAACGCGTTAGAATAATGATCCTTGAGGAAATGGAAAAACTTATCAGCTCTCCGCGCGAAGAATTGTCGCCATTTGCTCCGCGCATTCTGATGTTACAGATCAATCCGGAAAAAATCCGCGAAGTTGTCGGTCCGGGCGGCAAAGTGATAAACGAAATCATTAACGAAACCGGCGCGGCAATTGATATTGAACAGTCGGGAATGGTTTATATTACCGCCGAGAAAGCAGAGGCGGCGCAAAAAGCATACGACTGGATTAAAAATATCACCCGCGAGGTTAAAGTAGGAGAAGTGTTTCAGGGTAAAGTTAAAAGGATTATGGAATTCGGCGCTTTTACGGAAATCCTTCCCGGACAGGAAGGACTGGTCCATATTTCCCAACTGGCGCCGTACCGGGTGAATAGAGTGGAAGATGTGGTAAAAATTGGCGATATTATCCCCGTAAAAGTAATTGAAATCGACGAACAAGGACGAATTAATTTATCCTTAAAAGCGGCAAAAAACCAAGAAGAAACAAAACAACAATCAAAATATGGACGAGGATAATAAAATTCCTAAACCTTCAGTGGATGACAGTATCCGGACAATGCGTAGCGACATTCTAGGCGCTCGTGAAAGAGAAGAACGTCGGAGACAAGAAGAGACGCTTGCTAAGGAAGAAGCAGAAAAAGAGCGTATTGAACAGGAAAAAATCCGTCAAGGAGAAGAAAAACAGCGGAGAGAAGCGGAGATTTTGCGTATGGAGGAAGAAAAGAGGCGCCAAGAAGAAGACAGAAGAAGGCGCGAAGAAGAGCAAAGGCGGATTAGTGAAGAGCAAAGAAGATTGGACAGGGAACGATTGAGAAGAGGGGAGGAGGAACGGCAGAAGATTTTAGAAGAGCAAAGAAGGCTGGAAGAACAAAGAAAGTTGGAGGAGCGGGAACGGCTGGAAAGAGAACGGCAGGCAACTTATGAAGAGGCGCAGAGAAAAGAAGAACAAACCCAGTTGCTGAAAAAGAAAAAGCAGCAGCGCGAAGACGAGGAATTAAGCCTTGAGAGAGAACGGTTGGAACTGAATAAGAAAATTCAGGAAGTCTTGAGTCGCAAAAGTCCGCTTGAAGCAGAACGGAATAGTCTGCTGGGACGAGAACAGCAGGCAAAGAAAAATACCGAGGCAATCAAGAAACGGGAGATGGAGCTTGAGGGGATGGAACAGGAAATTGAAGATCGGGAGAAAGCGGCGCCTGACGCGAAGGGAAAGAGAGAGGCGGAATCAAGCCGCTGGGAATGGGAAGAAAAGCGGCGCCAGACGGAAAAAGAGCGCTGGGAATGGGAAGAAGAGGGAGAAATGATCCGCGGTCAGTTGCGCGACTCGGAACTGCGTTATCAGCGCGTATTGACCGAAGAGGAGCGGATAAGGGAACGGCTAAGACAAATTACTGACCGCGAAGAGCAAATAAAATTCGAAAAACAAAAAGAAGAATTAGAAAAAACGATTGCCGCGATCCAAAACGAAAAAGCGCCGCTTCTTGAAGAACGGGCGGTTATCCTTAATAAACAACGGGACGCTGAAGCTACTCTTTTGAATATTTCCAATCAAGAAAACGATATTGAAAGAGACGAAAAGTCGGTAGAAGAACAGGAACGGCTAGAGGAGGATGTTAAAATCAAAAAAGGACTGGAGATAAAACGTTGGGATATGGAAGAAAAGAGGCGCCGGACGGAAAAAGAGCGCTGGGGGTGGGAGGAAAAAATTGAGGCAATGGGAAGAGAATTAAGCAGAGTTGATCTGCGTTATCAGGATATTTTAGCCAAAGAAGACACGGCTAAAGCCCGCCTGTCGGCAATCATCGGCGCTTTAAAAAAGAACGAAATTACCGATACGGAAATTGAAGCCGGTCTTAAGAAAAGGCGTGAAGAGGAAGAGTTGAAAAAACAAGCGGTTCTAATAGAAAAACAAAAGAAAGATAATTTCATCCAGCAAATTCGCGCGGAAAAAACGGCAACAAAAGAAGAAGTAGAAAAAATAAAGCGCGAGGAGGAACGAAAAACCCAACTTAAGGAAATAATCCGCAAAAGAGAAGAGCTTGAAGAAGTAAAGAAACAGGAGCTGGAAAAATCCCGGCAAGAGGACCGCGAAATGCAGGACGAGAATAAAGAAAAGATCTTGAAAGAACAGGAAGTGCGAGTCCTTAAAGAAGAGAATTCCAGAAAAGAGGCGATCAAAGGCCAATTCGCCGGCATTCAGAAAAAAGAAGAAACGGAAAGGCAAAAATTCTTGGAACGAATCCAAGGAGAAGGCGTAGAAGAAGATATTGATTATACCGGAAGGATGGCTCCGTCATTACCGCCTCCGCCTCCGCCGCCAATTGAAATGATCCGGCCGATAATTAATTCCCGGCCGCCGCAAAACAAGCTGTTTAACCGCCTAATCGTTCTTCTGGTGACAGTCGCGGTTGTTGTTGCGGTTGCCCTACTGGCTTATTGGTTATTGGTATTGCGCAATAAACCGCAGAATAATTCACAAAATAATCCGCCCGTTCAGGCAAGTAATCCGCCGGTCAATCCGCCGGCTACGGAAATTATTGTCCCTGATTCTCTGGTAATTACCGACGAGGTCAGAACGATCGAAGCGGATAGCGGCGCCATCGTCGACCAAGTAAAAGCTTTATTAAAAGAAACAAAGCAATCGGGCTGGATGACGAGAATTGTGATAAAAAACAAATCAACCAACAAAGTACCCACCCTTCAGGAATTTTGGGGGCTGGTTAATTCAAAAGCTCCGGATCAGCTCTATCCGCTGATAAATCCCGACTTCACGCTGGTAATTTATTCTGTTAATGATATCAACCATCTCGGCGCCGTAATCGGGACAACGAAGATCCCGGAATCAACCGAACTGATGCGCGGATGGGAAAAAACGATAGAAAAAGATCTTTCCGGCTTCTTCTCTCTCGTCGCCCTTGAAGAAAGAAACAGCCCTTATTTTACGGAGGTTAAATATAACGGTAACGCGATCCGTTGCCAAAGCGTATATCAGAACGATTTGCGCCTTTGCTATGTCATTAGCGCGATAAATAATGGCGCCCGTATCGTAATTGCCAGTTCTTTTGACGGCGTTAAAAAAATTATTGACAGCATTAAGAGCGACTGAAGATAATATGAACAAAAATGTTCTTCTGGGTAAAATTAAGGAAAAACTGGAAACGGATAAACAAATAATCGAGGAAACGTTGAAAACATTTGCCGATAAAGACCGAACGGTCAAAGGAGATTGGGACTCGCGGTTCCCCGTGTTTAAAGGCGAAAGCCTTGAAGACGCCGCCGATGAAGTAGAGGAATACGAAGCGCTATTGCCGGTTGAGTTCAGCTTGGAAACAAGACTGAAGGATATCAATATTGCCTTGGAAAAAATCAATAGGAGCAAAAAGGGCAATTACGGAATTTGCGAAACGTGCGATAAAGAAATACCCAAAGACCGGCTCGCAATATACCCCGAGGCGAGAAGGTGTAGTGACTGTCAAAAGCGGTCGCTTAAAGAAGGAATGAGAAATACGAAATAATAAAAAGGCAGGAACTCCTACCTTTTTTAATCGGGTATTTATTATTCAAATCCTAACACTTCGCCCGTAAGGGCAAAATGTTAAGATTTTCCAGCAAGCCAATAAGGCGAGCTGAACGCCGCGAAGCGGCGAAATGTCGCGAAGCGACGAAGAAGAAGATACTATGAGCGTAAGCCCATAGTAGATTCATTTGTTATTGCCACCTTAAAATATATTCATGAAAAGGATCTCCCCGGAATTCGCAGTTGGTCTCGGTAATTGTTAGTCCGTTTAACCGGCCGGTAAGCTGGATGACGCCCAAAAAATATCCGGCCTCATAAATACAAATAAGCGGGTGATAAAGGTGGTCTCTCACCCTAACAATGGCAAATTTCTTCTCCTCATTAATTTCCACAGATTCAAGCCTTCCGGTATCAAAGTATTTTTGCCAGTACACCGGAGCCATTTCGAATATGCGGCGGATCGAAACCAGATATTTCAAAAACAGCTTGATGACGATAAGCGATATTTTCGGAGCCGATTTGCCCATCTCAAAAATATCATCATTAGACCAGGAGAAAATTTCTTTAGCGGTAATAACCGCCAAAGAACTCAATGCTTCCGAATACCATTCCAGAGGTTTAACCGTTTTAAATTCAATCGGGTAGCCCAGCTCTTTTAAAGTATTTTCCAGCTCCATCAAGCCCTGTTCCCCGCGTTTTTCTTTAATATAAAGAGCGTTGGCAATAATAATTTCACCGCGGACATTTCCCTTAATTTTCATAAGAACGTCCGCCGTTTTCTTTAAATTATCGCTTATCATAAACCGTGGTCACTGTCGTTAACTGGTTCATTCTAAACCATTAAACTGATATCATCAAGGAGAGTATGAAGACCAAACAGCCGGAAAAAGTATATTCGGCAGCCAATATCGGCCTTAACGGACAGATTGTCGAGGTTGAGGCCGATGTCAGTTTCGGATTGCGCTTTTTTACGATTGTCGGCCTGCCCGACAAAGCAGTGGAAGAAGCAAAAGAAAGAGTGGCCACGGCGATAAAAAGCAGCGGCCTTTCCTCTCCCCGCGACAAACCATATCGTATTCTTGTCAATCTTGCTCCCGCCGATTTAAAAAAGGAAGGATCGTTATACGACCTGCCGATTGCTTTGGCATTTTTATTGGCTACCGGCCAAACCCATTTTGTTTGTGATAAAAAAATTTTTGTCGGCGAATTAGCGTTAAACGGCAGCCTCCGGCCGGTCAAGGGAATATTGCCGATCGTTATGGCGGCGAAATCATTAGGATTTAACGAAGCATATCTGCCAAAAGAAAATGCCGGCGAAGCCGCTTTGGTAAATTTGGAAGGCGGCGGCAGTTTCCATGTTTTTGGCGTCAGTAATCTCCGGCAGGTAATAGATTGCCTGGAAAATCGTCTTAAGATTGAACCGGCAGTAGCAGAGGCGGGGATATTCGATCAATCTATATCTTTTGATATCG
>CAZUEG010000027.1:0-7395 GCA_964619495.1 uncultured Candidatus Saccharibacteria bacterium
GGGTTTTCAAAATGATTAAAAACCTTCCGGCTATAAAGCCCGCTCGTCTTGGTTTTTTCAGTTGTTTTGTTTTTTAATTGTCTCATCTTCTTATAAATGCTGTTCTACGGGGTCGGACCCCGTGGAGAAAATCAATTATGAATCGGCGCTTTGAACGGCGAGATCTTCCGTAATCGATCAACGACAACTGGCAAGTATTTTAATAAATAGTCAACATCCTTGTCGGTTGTTAGCCGCCCCAGGCTCAAACGCAAAGAACCGTGCGCTTCCTGCGGTTTTAAGCCAATAGCTATTAGAACATGACTCGGCTCGAGCTTGATAGACGAACAGGCGGAACCGGTAGAGGCTTCGATTCCGAATCCGTCGAGCATAATAGTAAGCGCCTCCCCTTCAATAAAATCAAAGCGGAGATTGATGTTATTCGGCAGACGGTTCTTTGGGTCGCCGTTCAGATACGAGTTGGAAACATTTTTTAAAACAGTTTTTATTACCCTATCACGCATTTTTATTAAGCGTTGGCCTTCTTTTTTCATTTCTTTAAGGCACAGGTCAACCGCTTTAGCAAAACCGATGATCCCGCCGACATTCACGGTAGACGACCTTAAGCCCCTCTCCTGCCCGCCACCCGACAAAAGCGGGGTTATTATCGTTCCTTTCCTGATATACAATAATCCGACCCCTTTCGGCCCATACATTTTATGCGAGCTGGCGGTTAATAAATCAACATTCATCTTTTCAACATCAATGGGAATCTTGCCGAAACTTTGACTGGCGTCAGTATGGAAATAGACTTCTTTTTCCTTACAAATTTTTCCGATTTCTTTAATCGGCTGAATCGTACCGATTTCATTGGAGGCATGAATTATGGAAACTAAAATCGTTTTATCGGTAATCGCCCGCCTGACATCTTCCGGATTAACCGCGCCGTATTTATCAACTTTTAACCTGGTAACATTAAATCCTTGCCCTTCCAGCCACTTGGCGCTTTCTATAATGCAGGCATGCTCGATCGAAGAAATAATAATATGGTTCCCTTTATTCTTATTTGCCCAAGCGATTCCTTTTAAGACTGTGTTATTACTCTCCGTTGCCGAAGAAGTAAAAAATATCTCATTATCAGAGCAGTTCAAGGCCTTCGCGATAATTTCCCGGCTTTTCTCGACTGCCTCTTTGGCCGACTGCCCCATCGAGTGTAAGGACATTGTGTTGGCAAAATCGGCTTCGAAATATGGCAGCATCGCCTTTAAAACCCGCGGGTCAACCGGCGTCGTGGCGGCATAATCAAAGTAATAGTATTTTTGTTTCATAAACATTGAGCTCTAATTAATAGTTCTTGATAGCGTATCGAGAACTGTTCTCGATACGCTATTTTGACTACTTCAATAAGTCGGCTAGGGTGATTTTTTTTAAGGTATTAGTAATCGCGTCCTGGATTTTTTGCCACAGACTTTTTGTCAGGCATTGTTTTTCCCGAGGACAGATTTTTTTATCCCTCCCTCTCATACAAGAAACCAAGGACAGATTACCCTCAAGGATATTAATAACATCGCCGATTTTAATTTGCCTTGGCCGCTTTTTTAATAAATAGCCGCCCGATACTCCCTTCTTTGATTCAACAAACCCGCTTTTAATCAATCGGGAAATTATTTTCTCAAGATAATCAAAAGGAATACCCTCTTTGTCGGATATTTCCTTTAAAGAGCATATTCTCTTGTCTTTTTTTGCCAAGTAGACAAGCGCTCTTAATCCGTATTGGGTTCGCGTAGATAATTTCATACAGTAAAAGCCGACTATTATTGTCGGCTTTCATTTTATCTCAAACAATTTCCTTGTCAATGTTTAAAAGTTTTATCCTCCCGCTCCCCAACAATCATCAATGCCTCCTCTTCTAGTTCTTTAATGTGGATAAATTCAATTTTCTCGTTAAATGTTTCAAATAAATTTTTGGTTTCTTTTGCTGTTTCGTAATAATTACCGAAAACTTTCGATTTTGGCACGGCATAAACAATTTTTCTAATGCCTGCCCAGTAAGCCACACCCGTACACATTAAACACGGCTCAAGTCCGACATATAATACCCCCCCCCGTTAAAACACCATATTTATTAAAGGCCGAGGTTACTGCCTTGGAATCAGCGTGAAAAAGTCCGGGATAGGGCACACTAACTTCTGAAGCAACGATCTTACCGTTCTTGGCAACAACCGCTCCGGCAGGAAAATTGCCTTCTTTCATCGATTTCCTGGAGTTTTCTATTGCCAGTTTCAAAAGTTTAATATCATCCGTCATATTTTCTTTAACCATAAAGAATGGTCATGAACAAAATAACCAGGAGAACACTCCCAATTTTCAACCCGCTTAAATATACTAAAATCATTCTTCTTGAGAAATTCCTGCTCAATTCTATCATGATTATGCTTTTCTCCAGTAAGCCAAATAATCTCATGGCAATCGTTTTCTTTAGCCAATTTTACAACTTGATTAAATAATTCAGGAATCCTTATCTTAGAATCAACTGTTATTTCGGAAATATAAACATATTCCCCTTTTTCTATTGTCGGTTCGTGATACCAGGGCAAATTTTTAATTTCATCCAAAAACTCGAAATAAATAGAACCGACTACTTTAGAATTTTCTTCTGACACGAAAAAGTTCCCGTTTTCTATCCATTTTCGAGGCTTATTCTCTTACCCTCGTAGAGGATAAAAATATTCCCTAAAAGAATCAGGAAAAGTCCGAGATAAGAAAAGAAAGAGTAGTTTTCTTTAAGAATCAGAATTCCCATAAAGACGGAAAAAACGATGCTTAGCTTGTGGACTAGGCTGACAATAGAAGCGTCGGAAACCTTATACGCCTTAAAACTGAAATAAACGCCTACTCCAAAAAAAACGGCAGAAATAGCAGTCAGAACCCAAGTTAAAGGATTTTCAGAAACACGGAAATCAATAAAAAGTAAAGGAATCGCCAAAAGGGCATTACTCAAAGCAAGCGCGAAAGCAAAAACCGCCGGATTAAACTCTTCTCTAGAAAGCTTCTTATTAACTACATAGGTTAAACCAATGGCTATACTGGCGAAAGATAGGTCAAATAAGACATTTTCTTATGCAACAAAGAATGCCCTTGCTATATTTAACGTTACGGTAAACGGCGGACTTCAATTGATTTTCCATCCTTTCCCCTCTTTACTTCCACTCCCGGATTTAATCTGGCAATCAGTTTTGCCAATTCGAAACAGTTAGTATCAGTTTCTGGCATAGCAACGATTTCTTAAACATCCCGCCACTCTTCGGAAGCCGCCCTACCGACAGCCAAAGCGAAACTGATATCTATTTGCTCTTTTCGCTTTGCTTCTTTATCAAAATCCTCCTGCCATATTTCTTCCCGAAAACGCGGTATATTATTTAGTAAAATTAACCTTACTGCTTATACGATCCTATTCGTAACGCAACGCGTCAACCGGCCTCAGCTGAGCGGCCCGACGGGCCGGTACAAAGCCGGATAAACACCCGATAATAAAAGAAAAACTCAAACCAAAAATTATCAGCGGCAGTCCGACCGATGCTTTCAGATAAAATACCTGATTAAGTTGGGCATATACCTCAATCATTTTGGCGCAAAAAGCGCCTAATATCGTGCCGCCGATTCCACCAATTAGGCCAATCGTCCCCGCCTCAAAGAGAAAAATCATATTGATTGTCTTATTGGTGGCGCCAATCGCTTTTAATATCCCTATTTCTTTTGTTCTTTCTCTAACTGAAGTAAACATCGTATTCATAATGCCGACGCCGCCGACAATAACCGCGATAGAAGCGAAACCAAGAATAACTATTTGAATTATTGCCATGATACTTGAGACCATTTCTCCGGCTTTCTCGCTGGTGATAACCGAAAACGGCAACGTGTCTTCTGCGCCGGCCTGTCTCTTTCTGGTTTTTTCCAATTCGGCCTTAATATTATCAGAGACTTCGTTAACGCCGTAGCCGCTAATTATTTTAGCCACTGCAGATTGCGCCCCTTTTCTGTCTCCGGTAACTTCTCTGTACAACTCAAGATCCATCACCACCATTGAATCGTTTTGCTTACTGCCGGTTGATTTCATTATTCCGACAATTTCAAACTGCCGGCCCTTGATATTGGCAAAGGTTCCTAGTTCGATTTCCGGAAAAATATTAGTTGCCACCAGATTGCCAATGGCGATTTCTCTCTTACCCGGTTCCGGCCAACGGCCTTCTTTTACGGACCAGCCCATGTCATTTTCTACCAAAGACAGTGATTGGCGCCAGGGAATACCGGTAATCATTACCATTTTACCCACTCCGGCATACTTGATCACCTCAACCTGATAAACAATTGGCATTACCTGTTCCACTCCATCTGCTTTTCCAATTGCTTTTAAGTCGTCGTCAGATAATTTTGACCCGCCGGCAAAAGCGGCCATTATGTTATCCATCTGCCCGGGGAAAATAAAAACTATATCCTTGCCTACCTGGCTCAACTGGCTCAAAACCGCGTCTTTCAGGCCCTCGCTTAAAGAAATAATCATGATAATCAAAAAAACACCGATAACGATTCCTAAAATTGTCAGCCAGCTTCTTAAAGAGCGTGTCCGTAGATTCTTAATCGCTATTTTAAAATATTCTTTGACCATGAGCTTGCGAAGTCCTACGGGGTCAGGCCCCGTTATGGGGTCTGACCCCGTATCACACAATTTGACCGTCTTTAATGTGGATTATTCTTCTGGCGTGACTTGCTACTTCCATATCATGGGTAACAATAATGACAGTTTTTCCATTTTTTTCATTAAAATCAGATAGGGTTTTCATAACTTTTTCTCCGGTAGCCGAATCAAGATTCCCTGTTGGTTCATCGGCAACAATAATTTCCGGGTCGTTCGCCAACGCCCGGCTAATCGCCACTCTTTGCTGTTCTCCTCCGGAAAGCTCTGTTGGCCGATGGGTTAACCTATCTCCTAAACCAACCCAAGAAAGAAGCTCGCGCGCTCTTTCTTTTCTTTTCTTTTCATCAGTCCCGGAAAAAATCATCGGCAACATCACGTTTTCTATCGCCGTCAGATTTAACAAGAGATTAAACTGTTGGAAAATAAAACCGACTTTTTGGCCTCTGATAATCGCCAATTCGTCTTCAGACAACAAGGATACATCACGGTTATCAAGAAATAGTCTGCCTTTAGTTGGCAGATCCAAACAGCCAAGCATGTGGAGTAAAGTAGATTTACCTGAACCACTGGGGCCCAGAACAGCAATAAAATCGCCTTTTTTTATTTCCAAGGTTACTCCTCTTAAAACTGTTAATTCTTGTTTTCCCAATTGGTATATCTTCCAAACATCCTCCAGTTTAATAATTGGATCACTAATCAGCCCCATAATCGGTTTTTCGATTAGCCCCATAATCGTTTCCGCCATTACTTTTTATTAGGGATTATCACCATCTCGCCTTCGTTGACTCCGGAAATGATTTCTACCAGGGAATCGCTTCCCCTTAGACCTGCCTTGACTTCTTCTTCAACGGGCTTGTTGTTTTCTAAAACCAGTACTGTTTCTTTTCCGCCGGTTTTTTGAATTGCTTTAAAGGGCAGGACCAAAACATCTTTTCTTTCATTTACTCTGATAGAAACATCGGCGGTCATCCCCGGCCTTAGGCCCTCCGGAGAATTATCAAACCCGATAGTGGTTTTGTAGTAGACCACGTCGTTAATCATTTCTTCCGCCGGTTCAATGTTAATAACTCTGCCGGAAAAAATTGTTTCGCTAAATGCGGTAAGCTTGATTCTTACCGGATTGTTAATTTTGATTTTCACGACATCTTCTTCGTAAATATTAACGGTGATTTCAAAAGGATCGTCCGGCAAAAGGCCGATTATGGTTTCTGTTGGAACTACCACTTCGCCGACTCTTTTTAATACCGCTACCACCTGGCCGCCAACCGGGCTTTTTAATGTTGCGTCATTAATCTGAACAGCCAACAAGCTAACCTGCGCCTCGCCCTGCCTTACCTGGGCTCCGTAATAATCAACATCTTCGGTCCGCGCCGGCGCCTTCAGCTTATTCAGTTCTTCTTCCGCTTTTATTAACGCTCCATTAGCCGAGGCCAATTGGGTTTGAGCGGTATTAACGTTATAAGTATTGGTTTTTTGGGCCGAGGCAATTGCCTGCCCGGCATTAATTATATTGGCTAAGCCGGTATTAATATTAGTTTTTTGGGTATCCAGAGCGGCCTTGTCGGTCGAGGAAACACTGTTAACGTAAAGCGGGTCCTCGCATGATTGCCGGATAATCATTAAAGAAGACAGGATGCCGCTTAAGCTGGTTTTTGTTTGGACTAATGAATTATCAATGTTGCCGCTGGCAGGGTTATCTTTGACGCTATCGACAAATATTTTGATATTCTTAACATTATCGTCAATTAGATTCCTGTTATTCTTAACCGTTGCCGAAACCTGATCGCTTCTGGTAATAAAATAGGACTGTAAGATTGTATCAACGCTTGTCAGGGCGGCATATGATTTAAGGTAAGAGTCATCTAAAACATTTAAAGTATCTTGATAGGCGCTGTCCAGACTTTGCTCGGCTACCGCTTCTATGTCTAATAGGTTTTGTTTCGCCGACGCAAAAGTATTTCGGGCATTTTGCGCCACAGTTTCGCTGATACTTAATTCTTCGGCAGTCGGACCATTAAGCAACTTTTGGTATTGCGCCTGATAACTGGACAAAGAGGCCTTAGCCTGGCTTAATTGGTAATAAAGCCGATTAGTGTCAATTGTCGCTAACTTCTGGTCTTTTGACACTTTATCGCCGACATTAACATAGATTTCTTTTAACCCCTCCTGACTTTTAAATCCAAGATTGATTTGCTCGCCGGTTTTTACTGTTCCGCTTTCGGAAATCTCGTCAACGACATTCTGTCTGATAACAGTTACTGTTTCGTAGCCGTTTTTTTTGTTTTTTGACAAAACAAAAACCGTACCGACAATAATAACCGCCAAAGCGATGATAATAAAGATAATTCTTTGTTTATTCATGTTCTATTCGTTCTATAAATTAATTATTTGGTTACCCCGTAGTTTGCTACGGGGAACTAAATAATGAGGATTCCAAAGGAGGTTATTCCTTTGGTCGCTCGGCGGGGTTTAATGCCCCGCCGAGCGAAATACCTTAATAAATATTATAATTTACTTCTATTAAACTCTAAACAGTTCATTTTATTGCCAACGACATCAATTGATTTTTTATGACTACTTGCTGATAGTATTTTTAACCGCCTTAACCAGTTCTGGATCGTTAAAATAAGGTATCAATTGATTTTCCCAATTATCGCTACCGGTATCAATTACCGGCGTTATTCCGTTTCCCTCAATCGGCTGGCCGTCATCGCCGAGGT
>CAZUEG010000028.1:0-7378 GCA_964619495.1 uncultured Candidatus Saccharibacteria bacterium
CATGCCGGCATTAACAATAAACTGGAAACATAAAACCAGAACGATTCCTGATACGGCGAGGCGGGGAAAATTACTGCTGGAATTAACGGCGACGCGTATCAACCGCCATATCAGTAAAACATACAAAACGATGACCGAAAGAATCCCCAATATCCCCGCCTCTTCGCCGATCGCGGCAAAGATAAAGTCGGTATGCGATTCGGTAAGATAGCCCAGCTGCGTTTGCGGACCATGCCCGAACCCCAACCCCGTAATTCCTCCTGAACCGATGGCGATTTTCGCCTGTAATTGACTCCAACCGGTCCCCAGAGGTTCAAAGTTAGGGAAAACGAAGCTTAAAATTCTTGCTCTTTGATATTCTTTTAGCACGGTCCCCCAGGCGATAACCATAATTAATATTCCCAATAATATCAAAATAATAAAATGACGGATTTTTATCCCGGAAAAAATCAAAATTCCGATCCATAAAAAAAATATCGCGATAACCGCTCCCATATTCGACTGGAAAAGAAGTAATATCCCGGGAATAATCACGTAAATACTTGAAGCAATGATGTGGCGGATGCGATACATTTCAACATGGCGCATTGAAAAATATTTCGCCAAAAGCAAAACAAGCGCCAATTTCAGAAGTTCGACCGGATCGATTGATATTTTGCCGATTCGATACCAGTTCTTAACGCCGCGGATATCGGGAGCAAAAATAAATAAACCAAAAACGGCGATTAGAGCAATAAGATAAAAAAACAAGACCAGATATGAATTATCGCGGAAAATACGCCAATTAAAAAAGATTAAGGCGCAAAATAAAATAACCCCGATTACCGCAAAAATAACCTGCTTGTCGAACACTTCTTTTTCGATACTGCCGTTATGATAAAGCGATAGGGAGCCGATAGCTAAAAGAAGCAGCGCGGCAACGGGAACCAGCCAGTCGCAACGTTTAAAACGATTTAAAATATTCCTGGTATTCACTTCAAGAAAAACGATTATTTATTAATCAAGGTCAAGAATTCCGGTTCCTTTAGAATCTTTACTCCATACTTTTGCGCTTCTAGTAGCTTCGTGCCAGGGCTATCGCCAACAACTAAATAATTGGTCGATTTATTAACCGCCGACAATACTTTTCCTCCCATTCGTCGGATGTTTTCCTTCGCCTCCTCGCGGGTCATTGACGACAACCCTCCGGTTAGAACAAACGTTTTATTAAGAAGCGCCGGATTACTGCTCTCTGCCGCTTTGTCCGAAAAGCGCGGGGGAATGACGCTGACGCCGCCCAAGATCAGCCGATTAATGATGTTTTTATTCTTTGAATCGTTAAACCAATCGGAAAGCGCTGTTGCGGCAACCGGGCCAATCCCGCCGATCGCCATATATTCTTCCGGTTTCGCATTTTCAATATTCTTAAGATTTTTAAAATGATTTGCCAAATCGCGGGCGGTTTCTTCGCCGATATTTCTTATTCCCAGAGAGTAAATAAAACGCGACAGATCGACTCGCTTACTTTCATTAATCGCTTTCAAAATGTTCTCCGCTTTTTTGCTTTTAAAGTTCGGGAGAGCGATTAGGTCTTCTTTTTTAAGTTTATAAAGATCGGCTTGGTCGTTTATTAATTCCCCCACTATCAACCGGTCAATTATTTTCGGGCCCAATCCGACGATATTCATCGCCGGCCGGGAAGCATAATGGTATAGCGTTTCGCGCCGGCGGGCGAAACATCCCGGATTAACGCATCTTAATACCACCTCTTTCTCCTTGCGATTCAGCTTGGATCCGCAGCTGGGGCAACTTTTTGGCATTATAAAGCGTTTTTCTTTTCCCGTCCTTAACTCCGTAACGACTCTGATAATGTCGGGGATAACGTCTCCGGCCCGCCCGACAATGACCGTATCGCCAATCCTGACATCCAGCCGGCGGATTTCGTCTTCGTTATGCAGTGTCGCCCGGGAAACAACCGTCCCCCCCACGCCGACCGGTTTTAAATGGGCTACCGGCGTAATTGATCCGGTACGGCCGACCTGGGGACGGATATCTAAAACAATTGTTGTTGCCTGTTTTAAAGGAAACTTGAAGGCGATTGCCCCGCGCGGAGCCTTGCCGACAACCCCTAATTTTTCAAATATCCTGTTATTATTAATAATTACAACGATCCCGTCGATTTCGTACGGCAATGAATCTCTTATTTTTCCGCAATATTCATAAAACGAAAAAACCTCTTTTAAGCTGCGGCAATACCCATTAAGGGGATTTGTCTTGAACCCCAATGCTTTTAAAATCAGATGTTTTTCTTCGTGGGTGTTTGTAAAATCGGCGATTAAATCATAACTAAAAGAGTCTAAGTGGCGGCTCTCGGCTATTTTTGGGTCAAGCTGCCTTATTGAACCGGCGGCGACGTTGCGCGGATTGGCATATGGCAATAGCCCATTCTTCTCCTGTTTATGGTTAATGGCTTGAAACTCTTTTTTAGACAGAAATACTTCTCCGCGGACATAAATCTGGCTGATTATTTGCTTATATGAATCGCCGTTGATTATTTTCAGCGGGGTCTTTTTCTTTTGATCATCAACGTCGATCTTTAGGGGAATCGCCTCGATTGTTTTCAGGTTCTGCGTTACGTCCTCGCCGATTCGGCCGTCTCCTCGGGTGGCTCCCAGTTGGAATTTTTGATTTTTATACATCAACTCAATTGCCAGGCCGTCGATTTTTAATTCACAAAAAAAATCGATTTGTTTTGTTTCTTCTTCGGTTAAAATCCGTTTTATTCTTGTCAGCCAGTCTTCCATATCACCGGCAGTAAAAGCGTCGTTGAATGAAATCATCGGCGTGGGATGCGGCACTTTGTTAAACTGGTCGAGCGGTTTGCCGCTGACTCTTTGGGTAGGGGAATCGTCGGTGATTAAATCCGGAAATGATTGCTCTAAATCAAAAAGTTCCTTTTTCAAGGAATCAAGCGCTTCATCAGAGATTATCGACCGGTCAAGCACATGGTATGAATAACGGTAACGATTAATCAGCGCCTTGAGCTTCTCTATCCGATTAAAAGCTTCTTCTTTTTTCATCTTTTAAGTATAGCTATCGCATTACTCGAATTGCCCGGCGGGCATTCTTAAAGTAGCCGGTGGACTGGACGCAATAGTTTTCTGCCACGCAACCGCCTCCTTTATTTTGGCGGATTGCAAAATAACTGGCGCCGTTTTCCATTACTGTCGGGGTAATGCTTTTTCCTTCGTAGAGCGATCTTTCAATTCCGGTATCCGCGGCATAGAAAGCGGCGATCGAGTCGCCAATTCCTCTCGTCATCTTTACCCCGCCCAAGATTATCGAGGCTGTTCCCATCGCCAAGCTTAAAAGAATCGCTGTGATTAATACCGCCAGATATGAAGAAAGTCCACGATGAGAATGTTTTGGTGTTTCAGATTTATTGGAAGTCATCATAGGATTAATATTGAATGTCAAGATTCCTTTGGGATATTGTCGTTTGGACTTTTATCAGCGGATCTTCTCCCGGCCGGCTGCTTTTCAGCCTTAACGCCATGGAAACCGTCACCCGCGGCTGCAGGCTATCGGTTTCCTGGGCGCCAATTACATTAAATACGAGACGGATCGTTTCTAAAGAGCCGGATGTCAGCTCCACCGATTGCGGAGAGGCAGTGGCTAGCCCTCTTTCTTGCATCAACCGGCCGCTTGACAGATAAAATCTCTGACAGTCAAACCCTTCAAGAGAATTAATAAATTTCAGACTGGATCCTCCATAGCCTATTTCAAAATTTTCGCCATCAGAAGAAAGGCAATCCGGCAAATCGCTGGTCTGTTTTTTCGCCATTCTTAGAGCGCGGCTCATATATTCCAAGGCATAGCTTGATTGATCGATCGATCGTTCGCCGGAAATAATCACTCTTTGTCCGCGGACCCCAGTTACATATACTCCCGATATCGCGATAATCGCCAGGGAAAACATCACCAAAGCCACCATTATTTCAATTAAGGTGAATCCTCGGCGGTTAATTCTTTTATTGATATTACGGATGCGATTTCCAATCATATAAATTTTCCTGGACAACAATACTGTTATTTGCTCCTTTTTCTCGCCAATATACGGCGACGGTAACTTTTATCAGGTAGTTTCCTGTTTTGGCAATATTTATTTTTCTTTGGTACTTGCTGTTTACCCCCGACGAGTAGCTATAAAAACCATTGGTATCCATTTTTAAAAAACTGCCGCTATAACCGGATATCAGCGATTGGCTTAAATAATCTGCCTCCCAATCGCCGCCCATGATTCCATCGTCCCATAGAGCCCCGGGCATCGTATTCTGCTTGATCCAGTTGGAGTCACGGATATTTCTTACGACTTCCACTCCCTCTTGGGCCAGATAACTGGCGGTCAGCTTAGATGATGCCACACGGATTGATGCTATTGTCTGCTGAAGGAGGGTATAGACCCCGACCACTCCGGCGATAATTACGAAAACGGCAACCATCGTTTCGATAATTGTAAATCCTTGGCGGTTTTTGAATGCGATATTGGTTTTCATTGGATATCGGTTACCCCGACGCTATTTACGATAATCCTTCTATATGTCGCCGGATTGCCGGTTAAAGAAACGGTGATTGTGGCTGCCACCTGATCCAGATTGTTCCCGCGGATACGGACTGTCGGGCTGGGAGGAATAAATTCCACGCTTAAATTGGGCGCCGATAAGCTCAAGATAACCGCTCCCTCTTCGATTAATACTCGCTCAACGGTACCGTCGGTACTATTATATATCCCGTTTCCGCCGAGAGGCGTCGTATCGGCATATATAAGATAATAGTTATTGCTTTCTTGAAAATAGACTCCATACCCGCCGGGGACCGTACCGTTGAATCCTTGCATCGAAGTTGCCAGTTCCGCCGCTCGGCGGATATCTTGGGCGAGCTTGTTTGCCACGCGATTAACCAACAGCTGGCCCCTTAATCCCTGGTAACTGGGAAAAACAATCAGCGACATAATCCCGATAATTGCCAGAACTACCAATAATTCGATAAGCGTTGTGCCGCGTCTTACTGTTTTCATAAGCCGATTATTGACCGATACCACATATTGATAATATCGCCCCAGTAAAATGCGATAACTAAACCGATAATCAGAAATGGGGCAAAGGGAATTATTGCTTTGAATGATTTTTTTTTGGCAACGACCGTTACCAGTCCAATTATAGCACCAATAAAAAATGCGCTAAATAAGGCAATAACGGCATTGGGGTATCCTAAAACAATACCGATTATCAGCGCCAGCCGCACATCGCCCCACCCCATCCATTTTTCTTTAGAGACATATGCCAGTATCCACAAGAAGCCGCTGACAAGAATAACCGCCAGAATACGATTGATTATCTCCGGCATTACCGATAAAAATGCCGCGGTACTGAAATGCGGAAAATTCGCCATCAGAAATTCAGCCACGTCATAAATAACCGTTGAGATAATTGCCCCGATTACCGCGCTGTCGGGGATCAAATAGTGCTTGATATCAAAGATAAATATTGTTTCTAAAAATACTGCCATCAGCATCTGGTAAGTAATCGAGGCCCATACGGAAACATCATTAGATACCGGCTGGTGATAAAAAATTACCCCGGCATACAATAGGGCAGTGATAATTTCGACTAGCGGATACTCGACAGATATCGGCTTATGGCAGTCGCGGCACTTTCCTTTAAGGTTAACGAAGCTGATAAGGGGAATCAGGTCGTACCAGCGAAGGGTTTTTCCGCACTTAACGCAGTGCGATCTTTCAAAGAGCACGCTTTCCCCGCTATCCAGACGGTAAACCCAGGCGTTAACAAACGATCCGGCCGCTAAACCAAAGATAATACTGTAAAGATATATTATCGCCATATTGTTGATTATTCCATAAATACCGTTAAACGTAAAAAGTCGTCGTAAAACAAATATCCGCCCTAATAGCGGATATTTGTTTGCGACTTACTGGCTTCAATAATTACGGGCAAACCGTAGAAGTACCGTTGCAATACGTATTGGCTGTCCCTCCCGGATTGGTTGTCGTCTCTTTGGCAACCCCGGTAGAATCAACACAGAAATAATTGGTCACCCCTCCTTTTTTGACGTTCAGCGTAACAAAACCGCAATAGGCGGTTGCGGTATTTAAAACCGTCGGCGCTGACGCTTGGGTAAGAATATCGGCGCACAGTTTACCCAGATCGGTAGCGCCCCGGGCGTCGCATGTTGCTTTAACGCCGGTAGTGGCGTTATTATACGCCCCATCGGCGGCATAAATCATCTCCGCGGCGGCGCGAAACTGACCCATCGCCGCAACAACCCGCGCATCTTTTGCCTTGTTCTTAGCTCCCGATAAAGACACTAGCACAATCGAAGCAAGAATCCCGATAATGGCAATCACCACCAATAACTCAATAAGGGTAAAACCTTTCTTCTTTTTTTGTTTTGGCATTTTTTTGTTTATATTAGTCGTAAATACGGTCATTCAACTTCGACCTTTCAGATAAAACTGATGATTTACGGACAGACAAAACTTGTCGTCGTGCAGGCCGCCGTTCCCGGATTGGTTGTCGTCTCTTTGGCAATCCCGGTAGAATCAACACAGTAATACGCCGTTGAACCGCCGCTTTTTGTCAGTAGTGTGACATAGGCGCAATAGCTGGTAGCAGGAGAGGCCTCTTTATTGATTGTCGGGTTTGCCCCTAGTTGGGTATTTATATCAGCGCAAATTGCCGTCATTGACGGATCGGTGCAAACAACCTTGTCGTAATTTTCGTCTTGAGAGTAGGACATTTCCGCCGTCGCCCTGACTTGACTCAAGGCGGCGATTGCCCGCGCGTCTTTCGCCTTGTCCTTAGCTCCCGATAAAGACACTAGCACAATCGAAGCAAGAATCCCGATAATGGCAATCACCACCAATAACTCAATAAGGGTAAAACCTTTCTTCTTTTTTTGTTTTGGCATTTTTTTACCTGGTTAACTGCCAGTGTCGACCTTTACCATGTCCTGGTACAAGCATTATACCACAGACAACTGGCGAATAGTAAAAGATAATCCACAACTGTCAATTTTAAACGCTAGCCCATACCGATTTGATATATCGGAAGAAGCACCGAACCCATAATTCCCATAACCAGCGCTCCTAAGCCTAATAACATAATCGGTTCCAGTAATCCGACCATGGTATCCAAAGATCGAGACACTTCTTTTTGGTAAAAGTGAACGACATTAAGCATCGCCGAATCCAAGTTGCCGGTTCTTTCTCCGACGGCAACCATTTGCGTAAACATTGCCGGAAAATATTCCGGATACCGATAAAGAATAGAGCTGATCGTTTCTCCTTTCTTAACCCCTTCGCCGATACTGACAATTGCGT
>CAZUEG010000029.1:0-7207 GCA_964619495.1 uncultured Candidatus Saccharibacteria bacterium
GCAATTGGTCCGTAATATTGTTAATGGCGAGGAGGGACAATATTTGCCGGTAGGGTTTATCGATAATAATATTAACAAGCACGGACAGTTCATTCATGGAGTCAAGGTGTTCGGGGGGGTGGAAGAAATTCCTCAAATTATAAAAATTACCGGTAGCGAAGAGGTGATTATCGCCCTTCCGTTGGGGAAGGCAAACTTAACCCATCGGGCAATTGAAGTCTCGCGTTCGGCCGGCATCCGGAAAATAAAAATATTGACGTCATCCAATCAAAAGTTGAAAGAAGCGCGGGAGGTGAGTATCGATGATTTATTGGGAAGAGATCCGATACCGCTTGACCGTACGGAAATCGAATCGTTTATCGGTAATAAGATTGTCCTGATAACCGGAGCTGCCGGCTCGATCGGTGCGGAATTGGCGCGGCAAACGGCATATTTTTCTCCAAAAACGCTTATTTTACTGGATCAAGACGAAAGCGGATTGTTTAATATCAGCGAGGAATTAAAAGGCAAGTTTTTCAGGCAAAGTTTAAGAACGGTAGTTGCTGATATTACCGACGATGCCCGGATAAACAGGGTGTTTCAGGCAATTAAACCGAATTTGGTATTTCATGCCGCGGCATATAAACACGTGCCGTTAATGGAGGAGCATCCCGAAGAGGCGGTGAAGAATAATATTTTCGGGACAAAATCGGTTGCCGAGGCGGCGCTAATAGCGGATGTAGAGAAATTTATTTTCATATCAACTGATAAATCAGTTAACCCGACATCGGTAATGGGAGCGACAAAAAGAGTCGGAGAAAAAATTTGCCAGCTTTTTAATAAACAAAATAAGACAAAATTCATTTCTGTCCGATTCGGCAATGTATTGGACAGCCGGGGAAGCGTTATTCCGATATTTAAGGAGCAAATAAAGCACGGCGGACCGGTAACGGTGACTCATCCGGAGATGAAACGTTATTTTATGCTGACTTCGGAAGCGGTATTATTGGTTCTTGAGGCGGCGTCAATCGGTAATGGCGGGGAGGTTTTAGTTCTCGACATGGGCCAGCCGATAAAAATTATTGATTTGGCGAAAGATATGATCCGCTATTCGGGATATGAGCCGGATCGGGATATTCCCATCGTCTATTCGGGAATCCGTCCCGGTGAAAAGCTATTTGAAGAATTTTTAACCGCCGAAGAAGGGGTAGAGGCGACAAAATGCGCGAGAATATTTGTTGCCAAGCTGTCGCAGATAAACGAAGAGGAAGTTGTTAATGGACTAGAAACATTAAAACAAATGCGAGACAAAGAATTGATTAAAAAAGCGCTAAAATTAATTGTTCCATCGTATACAATTTATCAAAAGTGAAGTATTGACCTTTGGCATATTAAACATAATATATAGCCATGACAGGTGAAGTAAACAGCGAAGAAATCAATATCGTTTCTTATATTCGAACAGTTGCCAGTTCTTGGCGGCTGATTTTATTAACCACCGTTTTGGCGCTTGTTTTGGCGGGAGCGTATTATAAATTATCTCCAGAATGGCACGAAATTAAAGCAGTAATTCAATTGGGAACAATTGGTGGTCAGCCGATTATTAATTCTTCGGAGATTGTTTCTAAGACAATAAGCGGTGTTTACTCGGCAGTCGTTTTTGAAAATTCAGATGCCACCGAAATGAAATATTTATCAGTTAAGGCAACAGTTCCCGTTGATACAACCTTGTTAGTATTATTAACAAAATCCACCAGCCCAGAGTTGGGAAAAGAATTTCTCGAAAAGTTGTCGGCAGTTATTGTGGGCGAGGAGCAGGCGGTTATTAATCACGACAAAAAAATTCGCGACGATAAAACAGAAATATTAAAGAACGCGATTAATATATCCGAGAAAAAACTCGAATTATTAAAAGGAACGATTGTTCAGGAAAACGAACAATTGCGACTACTGGAAAACCAATTGATCGCTATTAATAAATCCGAATCAAGAGAGGGCGAGTTGTACAAGCAATTGGCGTTATTAAACACCAACGCTCTTTTGGAATCCGGTCAACAAGAAATTACCGATTATCGTTTTGAACAGATATTAACCGAAGAGTCATTAAACGGTTTAAAGTCACAGCTTATCGACTTGACCGCCGATAATCAAAAGATCGCCGAAGCCAAGGTGCTAAACATATCTGATAATCCTCGTTCCTTACGGCCGGGAATTATCGTAATTGCGATTGCCGCAATATTTACGGGGTTATTCTTAGGATCATTTTACGTTCTGGTAGCTAATTGGTGGCAAGCAGTAAGGAAAAGATAATCATCGTTAACGATCTCGCAAAGTTGCTATGTAATAATAAAAGCCCGCTTGTGTGCGCGGGTTTTTTTTGTCAGCTGTTTAATTTATGCTACGATGGGAATATTGATTATGAAAAAGATTCTGTTAATCCTGCTCATTACCGGTTGTTTCTCTGCCATCAGCGGCGGTGTTCTTGTTGCCCAGACGGGCAATCTGACCGCTTTCAATATCGATCAGGGCTATGACGCTGCCAATCGTTCCGAGGTGGAGGCAGTTACTGTCAGAATCGCGAATAAATTATACTTTGCCGTGGAAAAAACCTGGTGGGACAATCAGGGGATTTTAAAACAGGGCGAAATATTAAACTCTCTCGATGTTTTATCAGCCGAGTTTGACAACCGGATTTATCCCACGCTGACTTCGTATTTCGGGACCGAATGGAATCCGGGAATTGACGGCGACAATCGGATTACGGTTTTATTCACCCAAATGAAAAGCGATATCGGCGGTTATATGCGGACCAGCGATGAATATCTCAATCTTCAGGTTTCCGATTCCAATGAGCGGGAAATGGTATACATCAATCTTAGCCAATTGAATAATCCCAGCCAATTGAAATCATATCTGGCGCATGAGTTTATGCATTTGGTTTCTTTTAACCAAAAGGAGCGGGCGATGGGGGTGAATGAAGATGTCTGGCTTAACGAAGCGCGCGCCGATTATGCCTCGACGCTTTTAGGATACGATGACCAGTACGGAGGAAGCCAGTTGGAAAAAAGAGTCAAAATGTTCATTGAAAATCCTTATGACTCCCTGACTGAATGGCGCGGAAGAAGCGACGACTACGGCGTCTTATCGGTTTTTACAAATTATCTCGTCGGCCACTACGGTATTCAGATTCTGTCCGATTCTTTGAAAATGAAAAGCGTGGGAATCGCCTCAATTAATGAAGCCCTGTCGAAAAACGGATTTCTTACGGATTTCTCGCGGATATTCGGCGATTGGGCAATCGCCGTTACGATTAACGATTGTTCCATAAATGCGAAATATTGTTTCACCAATAAAAATCTTTCCGGGTTAAAGGTAATTCCCGCATTGAGTTTTCTTCCTCTGACGGGAAACAGTTCTCTGACAACAACAAACGTAACAAAAAACTGGAGCGGCAACTGGCAAAAAGTTATCGGCGGCACCGGTGTTTTAAAATTTGAATTCACCAGCTTAAAAGGCCTCGACTACCGGGTTCCGTATATTATTCAAACCTTAAACGGCTATACGGTCAGCTATCTTGAGCTGGACGCCCAGCAAAAAGGAGCAATTAATATTAACAATTTTGGCACCAGTAACCGCGCCCTGATTATCATCCCGATTTTACAGTCTAAGTCAACAGGATTTTCTCAAATGGACCCAACTTATCCTTATACGGTGACTTTATCTGTTAGCGACGGCACCTTAAACCAGGAAGGAGCGCTGATAGAGGCGCTGATGGCGCAAATCGTCCAGCTTAAAGAAGAAATTGCCAAATTACAACTGCAATTAAGCCTGATTTCCGGCAACTATAATCTGTCGTGCCAAAAGATTGATATTGATTTAACAACGGGAATGAAAAACAACGCCCAGGTCCGTTGCCTACAGGAGTTTTTAAAGCTTCAAGAGACTAATATATATCCGGAGGGAATTATTAGCGGTAACTTTTTGTCTCTGACCAAGCAGGCGGTAATCCGTTTCCAAGAAAAATATAAAAATGAAATCCTTGTTCCCATCGGTTTAAAGAACGGCACTGGCATTGTCGGCGAAAGAACAAGGGTAACAATCAACCGTCTGATAAATCCTTGATAATCAGGCTGTTGACAAAATGATAAAATCTGCTATTATACGGGTGTGAGTGCACGGTAACAAGTGTACTTCGTGGTAAGAAAAAAGCAGGAGACCTCCCTCGAGCGAGGTCTCTTGTTTTTTATCAGGCATTATTGATGAAGATGAGGGGGAAATATAATCTGAAGACAGGTGAATATCATTGTCTAATTTATTGGCATTGGTATAATAAACCCGAGTCGGGGGGTAGCACTCACATCTTACCATATGGAGTTTCACTCCCCCGGCTCATTTTTTGGATAATCAAGGCATGTTTAAATCAAACAAGGTTAAAAGCGCCGAAGAGGCATTCAGGCAAATACTGCCGGCGATTCAGGAAAATGTTTTGCTTAAAAATTATACCGGATATCGGGTCGGCGGTCCGGCGCGTTTTTTTCTTTTGGCCCGAAAACAGGAAGAGATAATCTCCGCGATAACCGCCGCCAGAAAACTGAAAATCTCAAATCAGGTTATCGGCGGCGGATATAATCTCTTAGTCAGTGATAAGGGCTATAACGGGCTGGTAATAAAAAATCAGGTCGACGGTCTGGAAATTATCGAGGGAAGCGACGGATGCGAGATCCATTGCGGCGGCGGCGTCCTTTTGTCGACAGTCGTTAAGGTAACTGCCGAAAAGGGTTTAAACGGTTTTTCTTGGGCCGGTGGAATTCCGGGAACTGTCGGCGGTTCGATTTACGGCAACGCCGCGGCATTTGACGGGGCAATGGCCGATTGTGTTTTCGACGTGATGGTACTCGACGCCAAAACGTTAAAAGTAAAATCATTATGCGGTAAAAATGCATTTTGTTTTAAATACCGCGAAAGCCGGTTTAAGAAAGATAAAAACCTGGTTATCCTTAAAGCGGTATTGAAATTTAAATTTGGCGATAAGGAAAAAATTACTGAAGAGATTAGGGCGCGTCTTAAATACCGGAAAATAAATCATCCCCTAGACTATCCGTCGGCGGGGAGCGTTTTTAAAAATATTGAGATAAGCTCAAAAAAGGAAATAAAGATTGCCGACAAGTTCTTTATAAATAACCCGCAATTTAATTTCTTTAAAGGCCGGGGATTTATCCCGGCAGGAATGATTATTGAGTCGTGCGGCTTGAAAGGAAAAACGATCGGCGGGGCGCAGATATCCGATAAGCACGCCAATTTTATCATTAATAGAAATAATGCGTCGGCAAAAGACATTATCGCCCTGATTAATTTAGTTAAATCGCGGGCGCTTAGAAAATACGGCATTAAAATGATTGAAGAAATTCAACGCTTGGGTTTTTCCCGGTAATAGATTAAAAAACCGCCGGAAAAAACAAAATCAACGGACTGCATCCGTTTTTTTTGTTTACAAAATCGCATAAAAAATTTAAATAATTGATTTTTTAATCTGTTTTATTGATTATTAAGTTTTCCACACTTGACAATATTTCCTATAATGAAAAAATGAATCAACAAGTTAGTTGATAGTGGGTCGACTATCAATATTTAAAATAATATTGTCCAAAATTATTGAAAGAAACAGACCGAAGGATGAACGATTGATAATATTTGGACAACGACATTAAAATGCCAGGCAAAAAAAAAGCAAAAGCAAAGAAGAAGAAGAAGAAGTAATTTCTCACCCCCCGAAAATTTATCAATGTTATTGATATTAATCGGGGGGTTTCTTTTGCTTAAAGTCAATCAGTTGTGAGAACCTACGGTTCTCTTTTTGTTTGAAAGCAAAGCTGTACAGGCAATCCGTTTCGCGTTAATCTGGACGATATGTCGATTATCAATCGAATATTCGGCGACAACAACGAGCGGTACATTGGTAATTTGAAACCGCTAGTTGGTAAAATTGGCGGACTGGAAAATTCGCTGGTTTCTCTTACCGATATCGAGTTGAAAGAAAAGGGAGTCGCTCTAGGGGAGAGAATTAAAAAAGGCGAGTCTTTGGATGAAAACCTGGCGGAAGCCTACAGCCTAGTCAGAGAAGCGGCGAAAAGAACGCTTGGCCAGCGGCCTTTTGAAACCCAGATGATTGCCGGGATTGTTTTGCATCAGGGGAAAATTGCGGAAATGAAAACCGGAGAAGGAAAAACGCTGGCGGCAACGATGCCGCTGTATTTAAACGCGTTAACCGGCAAGGGCTGTTATCTTGTTACCGTTAACGATTATCTGACAAAGAGAGACGCGGTCTGGATGGGGCAGATTTTTTATGCTTTGGGACTGTCGACCAGCTGTATTGTCCACGATGCGTCGTATTTATACGACCCGAACTATCAGGCAAATGAAGCTGCCACAACCGTTCAGGTAACGCCGGATGAAGAACGGGATAAAGTCGGCGGATTTAAAATAATCAACAGTTTCTTAAAGCCTGTTAACAGGAAAAACGCCTACTTGGCGGATATTACTTACGGAACAAACAGCGAATTCGGGTTTGACTATCTGAAGGACAATATGGTTTACGATTTGAACGACCAAAATCAGCGCGGCTTTAATTTCGCGATTATTGATGAAGTTGATTCGATTCTGATTGATGAAGCGCGGACTCCTCTCATAATCTCGGCGCCAGATGCCGAATCGTCAAAATGGTATCAGGAGTTCAGCCGCGTCATCCCAAAATTGACTAAAGATGAGGATTATGAGATTGACGAAAAAATGCGTGCCGCAACATTGACCGAGGTGGGAATAAACAAGATCGAAAAATTAATGGGAATGGAGAATATATATGAAGAGCGGGGAATGAAGTTTCTTCACTACCTTGAACAATCATTGAAAGCGGCAACATTATTCAGAAAAGACAAGGAGTATGTCGTTAAAAACGGAGAAATCGTAATTGTCGACGATTTTACCGGACGCTTGCTTTACGGCCGGCGGTATTCCGGGGGTTTACATCAGGCAATCGAGGCGAAAGAAGGAGTCCGGGTTCAGGAGGAATCACTGACCCTGGCATCGGTGACATTTCAGAATTTTTTCCGGATGTTTAATAAATTAGCGGGGATGACCGGCACGGCGGCAACATCCGCCGAAGAGTTTGACAAAGTATATCACCTGGAGGTGGTCACAATTCCCACCAACAAATCAATGGTTCGCCGCGATC
>CAZUEG010000030.1:0-7196 GCA_964619495.1 uncultured Candidatus Saccharibacteria bacterium
TAACCCACACTAACCCCATGGCAATTACCAGACTGAACAAGTTAAGAGTGATAATCCTTAATGGCAGGGTAATTAGCTTTAAAATCGGCTTAACGAAAAAATTGAGAATACCCCAGAAAAACCCAATAAAGACTAAAGTTTTAAAAATATTGTCAACATCAGTTTCCGAATTGGGAATGAAAAAAATCGTCCCCGTGAACGCCACTCCGTGGACAATTTTACTTGCCATTAAGAATCCGAAGATCCCAGAAATTATTTGGATGAACAATCGCCACATAAGAAAACCCTATCATTTTTAATGTCTCTCGTCAACGCCAACTTGACCCCTGTAAACGACTTGCTATGATAATAATGTCTTTCGGTTTTACTATAAACTGAAAGGGTATCACATCCAAGAACAACCCTCCGCGAGGAGGGTTGTTTATTTGCATTCTTTTTGTAATTCCGCCCTATGTTTCAACTCTTTACCCCAAATATCCTCGATGTCTAAAATATCTGTATAACCATCGGTTCCAGTCCTAAGCTCTTGAGATACATTGTTTCTCGAAGAAAAAATAAATACTTTTTTCTCGTGATTTCTCAGATAAGCGACAAGTGCTAAAAAATCCGAGTCTCCGGTAAAAAATACCGCTGTATCGTACTTTTCTAAATGATGGAGCGAATCAATTGTTATTTCCACATCCATATTCCCCTTTTCTTCAATCGATTCTCCGTGTTCATCGATAATGTTAATTCTTTTTAGTTCTTTCTTTATTACGGTAAAACCCAGTCCCTTCTTTAAAAAAGTGAAAAATTTATGTTTTGCATCTAAATTATAATTTCTTGTTCCTTCTGCGGGATAAGCTGTATAATAAAAAACTTTTATCGTAGTCCCGTTAAACTTTTCTTTTATATACTTAATTGTCCTTTCCCAATCTAAAAATCTACCCTTGGCTTTTTGTGCCTGCCACAAATTTGACGCGTCGATAAACACATAGATTGTCTTACAAATTGTTCGGTTTTCAAAAGAATCAGGGAGCATTTTAAATTATATTATTTATTCCTTCTTTTTTCAGCTCTCATACTATACGCCACATTTTCAACTGCCACCAATCTACTCTTACTCAAAACAACCTTAATCGCTCTTAGTATGTCATCAAAATAGTTAAACATCTCGTCTTGCGTTCTAATACCTTTCGTTTGATTTGCCTCAAGGTGGACATTGCCACAAGTCCAAAACGGTATTTTGGTATTCTTCGAGCCAACTTTATCCGGCAAATCATTAGTAAAAAATCTAATAGTGATACCTATTGTTTTGTTATCTCTTTTCATAGTCTTTTAATTGTTCTTTTATTTTAATTTATTGTTCGACTTCCAAATCACCCAATGAAGCAATTAAGGGGAGTAATACTGGAGAAATTGCCCTTGAAAACTGTGAAATCTTTTCAAATATTGATATGTCAATATTTTCTGTATTCTGAGAAATAGTTTCTTTCTCTGTTTTTTTATCAAAATCAATGAGAGATATGCCTATCAAAACCATACCATATTTAAATCTCGCTTCTAAAATTTTGGGATCAATTTTTATGTTTCCCTTTGTCTCCATCTGAAGATAAACATTATCCATGTTAATGTAGAAGTCGTATCCTGCCTCCTCGCCTGCATCTATGACATGCAACGCTGTCTTTTCGTTAAATTTATATTTCTCCCATTCATCTTTCCTTACTTCACGAATATTGGGAATATCAAGATAAGTTAACTCCTGTCTGTCCGATCCCTTTTTTTTATCAGGGGATTTCTTTCTTTTTCCTTTATTGTTGCCTTTATCATTATCTTGTGGCCGACCTATGATAATACAAAACCTACTCTCAAATGGTTCCACCCGAGTTGTATCTGTCACTTCTGTTTGGAAACATAATTTGTCTCCAATTTTTACATCATCCGGCATCTCGATAGTCAACGTAGCGACACCATTCCATAAATTTATCGAACGATTTCTGATTGATATATCATTCATTTTAAGAATCAATTCGCCGGGGTCTTTGTCTCTATTAAAATAATTATTTTCCGAATCTGTTTCATATTGGACGCGAAACCTTATATTGTTTATTGGGCATATTTTTGGTTCTGATTCTGTATACTCTTTATCTAACTTGAAGTAAGTGGGAAATTCTTTGCCTTTAAATATTCCTTGACTCTTTACGCCAGTAAGCTTAAAAGGATTTTTTATCCTTATCCCTTTCATAAAAAGACTTGATAGTGAAGGCGATTTTTTGATTATATTTTCTAAAACATCCGCCAATGGTTTCGAATCCTGTAATTGATTTTCAATATCTTCTCTTCTTCTTTTTTCTCTTAAATCTCTTAATCCTTGGTGATTTTTAATTATGTCTTCGAGACACGTCTCAATATCTTCTTGGATCGGTCCACCGCTCAATCTATCACGACTATTCATGAACAAGTCTTCTTGCGTTCTTCCATTGATTTTCGAGCAATCCACCATAACTAGAATACTGTCAGCGAGGTAGCCCATTCGGACAGATTGACGCTCGAAAAATGACTTCGATAAAAAACCATGCGTTTGTCCGTTCACTATAAAAATAATGCCTTCTTGGTTAGCATAGGTATCTCTCTTCCCAGCCTTAAATGCGAAAATAGAATAATCCATTTTTTGTCCCCTTGTTACCAATTCTCCCGAGCTTGGGAAATTATCTTCAAGATTTTCTCTCTTGTCTTCGTCAAGCCTGACACTTAAACCAGAAAGTATTTTCAATGGACTTTTTTCATATCTAACATCAACAACTTTTATCGGGAGGGCGATGTTCGGCATTAAAAGAGAAAGTCTGTTATGTAAATGACGCGTTGCATCAGATCTTAAGCGGCCAGTCCCTATTTGATACTCATAAATTTTTATGAATGTTCCGTGAGTTAACGGGTTTTTATATGGTTGAAGATCCTGTCCAGGTAAAAGCGATAAAGATAAAGAATTAAAAGATAGAATTTCGCCTTTTGGTGCGAGATAAACGAAAATAGAACTTCTCATTTGACCAATTGGATTTTTTCGTCTAACAACAGTCATACCCCATTTATCGTTTTTATTTTCCTCTTTGATCACAGGGTCTCTTTTAGAAATAATTAACTGTAAATTGTGTTCAGGACTTCCAAACCTAAAAACTCCCGTCCCTCCCATTCCAAACTTACCCTGTACAAACTGAATTTTACTCTTATTGCCCTTATTGAGAGAGAGAAATGTATGTGGAAAGGCTTCTGGTGACTGACCTTCACCAAAATCAACAATTGAGTATGATGGGTTTGAATCGGTTCCCTTCTCTCCAGATGCAATTAAAAAAATATTCTCAGCGATTTTTGACCTTTGGGACGCATCAATTAAGGACAGTTTTCCGTTATAGATATCAAAATACTTTTTCTGGGCCTCAGCTATATTCTTCGGTGCCATATCACTATCGGGTCGGACACCTCTTCTTAAACACTCCCTCATTAGCACTGCATCAACAGAATTAATAATTTTTTCAACAAGGGCAGTATCAGGTGCGCTTTGTTGGTTGCCAATAGTTGACCAATTTCCTTGGCTTTCATCAATTTCTTTCCACGCGCTCTCATCTTCCCATACATTAAAATTGTTTAATACTTGAACGACCTCTTTTTCTGTTTCTGCTTTAGCTAATGAAAGTGTGAGATTTATTATATCTTCATTTGTCATGAATATTTATAATTTAAACTCTTTATTTTTTGGAAAATGAAATTTTGCTTCTGTGTTTTTTAGCTGTTCTTTGACCGCTAAAAAGATTTTATCAATATCTATTTCGCTATATTCGTAAACTTGACGATTGGCACAATTGCCCAAGATGCGAAGACGGGCCAAAATCTCTTTGGTTCGCTGTGTGGCTAAGCGTAAAAATTTTTCTCTCCTATTTTCATTTATCAAAATTTTTCTTCTCGGCATAGCTTTTTTGTAAAATCGTTATATTTATCAGATAACCTTTATACTCTGTAATACTGGTATATCAGAAAAGCTTTATCAATAGTTTATAAATATCTGCGGAATAACGTTTCTATCAAAAATATGTTGTAGTAATCAAGGGTTGACAGAATTTCTTTCCCGCTTAATATATAAACTAGCAATTAAAGGTCGTGATTGCTAATTTGCCGGTTAGGGCATCCCCTCATGATGAATTCCCATAAACCGGCGGATAATCAAAATAAAAATTTAATTATGAATATCAAACCATTATCCGATCATATCCTGATTGAGCCGTTAAAGAAGGAAGAAAAGACGAAAGGCGGGATTTTTCTGCCGGAAACGGCGGAAAAAGAGCGTCCCGAACAGGGAATGATTATCGCCGTCGGCCCGGGAAAAAAAGACGATGACGGCAAGATTATCCCTTTAAGCGTTAAAACGGGCGATAAGGTGCTGTTTACTAAATACGGCCCGAATGAAATAAAAATTGACGATAAAGAATACCTCATCGCCAAAGAAGACGACATATTGGCGATTGTTGAAGGATAATAATTAAAGCGTCAAATAACAAATTCTCTGCCCAAGGCGGATCCGCAGTAGACGGACAGATACCAACAACAGTTTAGAATTTAGTATTTAGGATTTAAGCTTATATGTCCAAAATCATTATTTACAACGAAGAAGCGCGCAAACGCCTAAAGGCCGGCGTTGACAAATTAGCCAATGCTGTGAGGATCACTCTCGGCCCGAAAGGGAGAAATGTCGTGCTTGATAAGGGGTTTGGCGTGCCGACAGTTACCAATGATGGAGTCACGATTGCTAAAGAAATAGACTTGGAGGACAAAATAGAAAACATGGGAGCGGAGATTATTAAGGAAGTGGCTTCCAAAACCAACGACGTCGCCGGCGACGGAACAACCACCGCTACCGTCCTTGCCCAAGCAATTATTGCCGAAGGGTTGAAAAACGTAACGGCCGGGGCTAATCCCTTGGCAATAAAACGGGGGATCGAAAAAGGAACGGCCGCAGTTGTCGCCGCCTTGAAAAAAATGGCAAAACCGGTTGCCAACAAAGAAGGAATCGCTCAAGTGGCGACAATTTCCGCCGAAGACGCGGAAATGGGGAATATGATTGCCGAAGTTGTAGAGGAAGTCGGCAAAGACGGGGTGGTAACGATTGAAGAATCGCAGACATTTGGCATTCAAAAGGAAATCGTCAAAGGGCTGAAATTCGATCGCGGATATGTATCGCCGTATATGATCACCAATGCCGAAAAAATGGTGGCGGAGCTGGATGACCCGTATATTCTGGTAACCGACAAGAAAATCGCCGCTTTAACGGAAATTATCCCGATTCTGGAAAAAATCGCCCAAACCGGTAAAAAAGAATTGGTCATCATCGCCGATGAAATTGAAGGCGATGCTTTGGCAACTTTAGTCGTTAACCGACTAAGGGGAATTTTCAGCGCTTTGGAGGTAAAAGCTCCCGGATTCGGTGACCGCCGGAAAGAAATGCTGCAAGATATCGCTGTGGTGTGCGGGGCGCAAATGGTATCCGAAGAAGTCGGCGTAAAACTGGAAAGCATCGATATTACCGCTCTTGGTTCGGCGCGGAAAGTAATATCCGACAAAGAAAATACGACGATTGTTGACGGAAAAGGCGATAAAGAAAAAATTGAAGCGCGAATCAAGCAGATTAAAAACGAAATCGAAAAATCAACCTCCGATTTTGATAAAGAAAAATTGCGCGAACGGCTGGCAAAATTGTCCGGCGGCGTTGCCGTTATCAAGGTTGGGGCAGCCACCGAAGTGGAGCAAAAAGCCCGCCAGCACAAAGCCGAAGACGCTTGGGCAGCAACCAAGGCGGCGATTGAGGAAGGAATCGTTCCCGGGGGCGGTGTCGCTTTAATTCGGGCATTGGAATCTCTAGAATCAACCTCTGTCGATGGAGACGAGGTTATCGGCCTTAACATTCTAAAGCGCGCCTTAGAAGAGCCGATTCGCCAGATTGCCAATAATGCGGGGATGGATGGAGCGGTAGTTGTCCAAAAAGTCCGCGAAGGAAAAGGCGATTTCGGGTTCAATGCCGAAAAAATGGTTTACGAAAATCTAATGGAAAAAGGAATCGTCGATCCGACAAAGGTGGTGAGATCGGCATTGCAAAATGCCGTATCGGCGGCGGCGACGTTTCTGACGACCGAATGTGTTGTTGCGGAAAAACCGGAAGAAAAAAACGACAGGCCGGGGATGCCGCGGATGCCGATGGGAGGAGACGATTACTAATTGAAATCACTGATTAGAAAACGCCGAGTTAAACTCGGCGTTTTTGTTTACAGACGAACGGAATGTTCGACGATTGGATGATTGCCGAGCAACTAGACGAAATCTCTCGGTTTCTCAAGGAGCTGGAGAAAATGATGGCCGACTCGCGACCAATGTCAGCGAGTTGATCGACGAAGAAAAAGCAACCCCACATCGCCGTAGGGAGACAGTGGAAACTCTCTTGGTGCTCATGGCCCAAGAGGGGCTCGTCGAGGCGACGTGGATGAGAGTTGAAGATCTCCCTCCGGCTCTCCGCCGGAGAGTGATAGACGAAATCCTCTAAGGACCGGAAAGGGCTCCGCTCACGCGGAGCTCGTGTATTTTTCCGCTGTATGTGTAATTCTGGTTGAGGCCTCGCCTCAACCAATTTCAATTCGCTTGATTTAGGCAGAAAAGCGGATATAATAGACTAACTTATTCGTAATAAATAATTAACCAAGTAAACAACAAAAATATGTTTTCACCACTATTTTTTGTCGTAATCATCGGCGGAATCGGCGTTTGGCTGATGACTTCTTATAACGGCCTGGTTACCTTAAAAAACCGTTGTGAAGAAGCGTGGGCGGATATCGATGTGCAATTAAAAAGGAGATATGATCTGATCCCCAATCTTGTAGAAACGGTAAAGGGTTATGCCGCTCATGAAAAAGAGGTTTTTGAAAAGGTAACTGAAGCGCGCACCAGAGCAATGGGGGCAAAAACCAACACGGAACGCCAAGAAGCGGAAAACGCCTTGTCTTCCACCTTAAAAACGCTATTTGCCGTTGCCGAAAACTATCCGCAATTAAAAGCGGCAGAAAATTTTTTAGAGCTACAACGGGAATTAACCGATACCGAAGATAAGATTCAGGCGGCGCGGAGGTTTTATAATACCAATGTCCGCGATATGAATACCATAATTGAAGCCTTCCCCTCCA
>CAZUEG010000031.1:0-6983 GCA_964619495.1 uncultured Candidatus Saccharibacteria bacterium
TACTTCGATGTTCATGTCTTCATTTCTAAATTTTCAATCAATAAAGATCTGGATTTTTAAAGGGTATTAAGGCGAGGACAACCGCCTTGCTGTAATAATCAGTTCTCGTGGCAACTCCGCCGGTTAAAATACCGACGGCGCCGATATCTTGTTTAGAGTTAATTCTACCAAAAACAATATCGTCCGCTTCGCCCAACTCCTTGCCTTTTCTGATTAATTTCGCCACCTTTTCTGGCAAAAGAAATCCGCCGCCTAACGCCCTGCCAACTTTGCCATTTTTCGATTTTATTACCGCCCACGCCCTTGTTTCCATTTCTCCGTTATTTTCCTCAATTCCACCTTCAATGCCGATCCAGAAATCAGCTTCCGATCGTTCCTTAAAAGCATTTTCCGCCCGCGTCATCGCCCCCTTAAGTATTTCTTCCGCCTTCGGTTGATCGGGGACACCGGACGGCACGGATACGCCTTCAATTTCAAAAGTTTCTTCGGGAAACATTTTCTGGAAACCAATCAGAGAGGCATTAATTTTGACCGGATTTTTCGAGGCAACGATAATCTTTTTCATATCATTGACTTTCAATTTTGTTTATTATTTCAGCTCCAAGCTATTTTTATGTTAAAAATCCGGACCAAAGAAAATCTTTAAACTTTGATGTCGGGTAGCGACCAATTAATATGTGTTTATTTAAACCAATCGCTTTTCCCAAAAGAGATAAATTTTCGATGTCCGGTTGAGTCGGAGTTTCTTTTACCTCGATAGCAATTTTCTGATCGAGAATAAAATCAATTTCCCGACCATTTTTTAAACTAAAATAACGAATTTCGCCATATTGTTTCAATTGGTTGAAAACCGTATTTTCAAATTGTTGTCCACTCGACAGTTGCGTAAAATTATTAACCAGACCGGTGTCGCAAAAATATAATTTCTTTGATTTGACTATTTCCCGATCGCGATTTTTGGTGAAAACGGATATCCGCGAAATTAAGTATGTTTTCTCCAAAAATTCAAGGTAATTACCCAACGAAATCCTGGAAATACCCGTTAACCGAGATAATTTTGCGTAATCGAGCCGATTGCCGATCCGAGAAGAAAGCATCTTAATCAGCCCGTAAAAATCTTTTTGACGCCTAAATCCAGACAGCCCCAGCACATCAACATTAATATAGGAGCTGATGATATCGGTGAGTAAATCGGATTTTTCTTGTTTAGATTTGGCCAAGACGACCTCCGGAAATCCGCCAAACGAGACATACTCTTCGTAATAGTTTTTCAGCCGCTCATAGTCAAATTGCTCGAACTTGCGATTGAGAGCCGCTTGTTTCGAAGATAAATACTGAATAGTTTTAAAATTAAGGAATTCTCCGAAATTTAGAGGATAGAGCTCGAATATTTTCTTTCTACCGGCTAGCGATTCGCTGAAAAGATTTTTTAAATAAAAAGAACTGGACCCGATAACGACAAACTTTATGTCGTAGTTATCGTAAAGATATTTAATCACGCTGGCGATGTTCTGATTCAGCTGTATTTCATCAATCATCAAATAGGCCTTCTTTTTAAAATCAATGCCCTGATTCTTCAAAACCGTTATAATTGATTCGTAATTTTTTTCGGAGAACAATTCCCTGTTATCCATTCTCTCTAGGTCAAAATAAATCTTATTTTTAGAATTTATTTCTGAGAAAATCTGCCTTATCAGGGTAGTTTTACCAACCCGACGCATTCCCGTAAGAACGGTGATCGGTTTCTTGTTGAGATGGTTTTTTAGCGATTTATATATAGTTCTTGGAAAAAACATTTTATTTGTTAATTACTAAATGATAAGTATACGATACATTTAGTAAAGATAAATGTCAATACCGTTGACAGAATATTTAGCGACTTTTCGGCTTTTAAAACTAGCTGGGGGGATAAAAGCAGTTTCATTAAAATAATTTTGGCCGATGTTTGGCACTCATCGTGTCTTTAAATAAGAAAAGCCCCTAACTCCCAGAGTCACAATTGATAATCGTGGTTTCATTTACTAGTGAATCTGTTAAATTTTTTAAACTCTTTAGAGAAATCCAAATATTCTTCTTGGACTCCGTTTGCCTTGCCATATTCTTTAACAATTTTCCATTCTTTTGATTCTTGACTGTTCTCTATCTCTGCCTGGAATACTTTATTTTGAAAGATGACAAAAACTATTTTCTTGTTCCACAGTATGGCAAAACAACCATGTTTGATTTCTTTACTAATACTTCCGGTAATTTTTACGATATCATCATCGTTCACTTCTATGAGATAAGTATGCCAATAGGGACATATCCGTGAATCCGGAAAATACTCTACTATTATTTTTAATTGTTTCAGAGAATTGAGGATCAAAGGATTTTTTAACGATTCAGATCCTATTGTGCCATGATACATGTTTATTAAGCAGATTTAGTTTAATTTTTGATTCTCTATCTTATCAGAAAATCTCCAAATTGCGATTAGTTATTTTAGTCAATTTTGATTCTATGACGATTATTTCCAGACAATTTTATGTTCGTATTTTCTTTCTTATATGGGGTGCCCTCGCCGTCAAATGTTTGGTTTTAAACGTTAATATATCCTTCCAATTCTATTCGTTAGTATACTCTCTGTCTCTCTCTGCTGTTGTTTACTGTAAAAGAACGTGAATACGCTGTTTTAACTCCCGATATATTATAAGGATCATCTTGAGAAATCTCATAACCGTAATAAAAAATAATCCTATATGTGCCTTCGTCAACATATTTAACAATCGCCAATTTAGTTGGATCTTCAATTAGCGGGCAAATTTTCAAATTCCACGCCCCTTGAATAATTTGCCCTGACTTTAATTCGATTGGCTGGCTTCGCTCGTAAAATCTTACATAACAAGGACTCCCAACGGCTTCGTCGGATAATTGAAAACTCCCATTATCTTCGTAGGCAGGGTTAATCCAGTTGCCATCAATAAGTTGTTCAATTCCCCAAAACCTATCATTGCCTCCATAATATAAAATCGATTTGTCCGTCCGATTTTCTGCTACAATATTTACAATATCGCCGTAAATATAGTAATCTCTGTCAGTGGCGACGATAACCTTGGGTGTATTTCTCGGGACATAAGGCATTGTGGGCGCGGAACGATAAAAAACCATAGTAGCTCCGATAGTTATGATAGCGACGATAACCAAACACAGGACAACTAAGGCGATTCTTGTGTCCATTTTAATCAAACGATTAATTAGGATCGCGTAGAATAGGACTACTATCGCCTCAACAATAGGCAGTATTGATGGATGCGGATAGTCCCCGCAACAAATAGCCAATGTTAGGAATTGCGCCGGAAAATCGAATAAGAAGATCGGCACAATTAACGCAGCTCGGAAGACGAATGCCAAGATAACGATTGCTAAAATTAAGATAAATTGCCAAAGTGGTGAAAAAAGATTTTTAATAAGCATGGTCGTTATATTATTTATATTCATCATTATATCATTGAAAACCAGCGAAGAAACAAATTATTCTTGGTTTCTGTTTTTGTTCCATTGAGTTGACGTTTAATGGTTCCGATTTGGCGACGTCAGTTTGTCTGCCTTAATTTCTGGAAGAATAATAGCAAACAGCATTGTTAACCCTCCGATGAGCTTAAGAATAGCGAAACTCTCGTAACCGAACCCCCACGAAAACAACAAGGCGAAGAATGGTTCTGTCGAAACAACGATTGATACAATATTCGAATTCAACGACTTCATGACTGAATTCTGGACAAAGAAGGCCACGAATGTCGCCATAATGCCCAGATACAATATGGCAAAATAAATATTGGGGTTAGACGGAATAAATTGCGACCTGGTTACAACAACGCCGATACATCCGATAATGGCGGTTAGAATAAGTTGCTGGAACGTTAGAGTAATCGGGTTAGCACCCATCTCAAGAGCCTTCTTTGTAAGGACAATGCAAACAGAGATAGCAACAGCGGTAAGGATAGTAATAAAATCTCCGCTATTAAAATTCGCAACTCCTCCTGTTAATATCCACAGGCCAATTATCGCGATTATTGAGGCGACTATTTCTTTACTGTTTGGTTTGTTTCGATTAAATAACAAATTGATTATTGGCGTAAAAACAACAAACAAGCCGGTAATAAACGCCGAGTTTGAAGGCGTTGTAACCTGCAGCCCAATCGCCTGTGGAGCAAATGTCATAAATTGAGCCACGCCGCTAGCAAGACCTATTTTCCAAAATTGGAATGGATTTAATTTTTTCCTCCAAAGCAAAAACCCTAACGGCAATGAGGCAACAATGAATCTGCTAGCGATTAGCGCAAACGGATGATAACTACTAACGGTGTCTTTGATGATAATAAACGTAGAACCCCAGATTACGGCAACCCCAAGCAATAATAAATATCGGAAAAGTTTATTCATGAATTTATCCTAAGCTAAGCCGATAAAGTAAATTTGCGCAATTGGCATATTTCTCCGCCTGATATTTTATTACTTGTACTGTTCGATATATTTCCTCATCCCTAATTTCTTCAATTTCTTGCTATTTATAAAAAATTGCGGCTTTAATTTTTTGCAAACATCCAGATCCCGGCATTTCCAACATCCTATTATTTTATGCTGGTCACAACATGTCCTGACAGGACAATCCAAAGACTTGCCACCGTCTTCCCGGCAAAACTTTTTACACTCGAGGATGATTAATTTTTTAAGCAACGGTCTTGTCTCCGGTGATTCTTGTGAATACTTTGCGCCTTTCTTCTGGGCAGACAATAGTTCGTTAAGAAGCTGTTTTGCTGATGCCGTAATAGGTGACATGGCGCAAATTGGCCGGTGTTTTATTTTTTTCGTAATTTTATTCAAATATCTTTAAATATTTATTGTAATAATGTTTGCCCTGTTTATCGCTGGCTCATAAGCTCTTGGCTGACTATATGAATATTGCAATCTTTTGTCTCTTGCCATTTTTGGACTACTACCAAATATTTGCCAAAACTTTTCTTAAATCCAACTCCCTCGCCCGGACAATCTTTTAGGGCTGCCTGATAAAGCTCAACAACATCTGATAATTCCACCTTACTTCCGATAACTTCTTCAATATAGGGCTTGTAAAAAACTTCTGCTCTTTTTTCCAAGCCAATTTTACTGACAATGCCGTTTTCCCAGCGGGGATGGACCATCAGGGAAATCGAGCGAAGAATTTCGCCTTTTTCGGATTTTTCAATTCCCAAAAGAAGGCTGTCTACCGACCTTTCATCGTTCCAAAACTGAAAAAAATCACCGGGGGTAAAATGTTTGTAATAAAGACCTTTCGGTTCCGAAGCTAATTTTTTGTCTACGGCCGAGGGTCCGCTGACAAAGCCTTCGGGCACTAAACAGTCTAATGGTAATTTTGGCCAGAAGCTGGCGGCGGTTTCCGGGCAATCGCCGTAAAGATGTTTAATAAACCAGGCGCTGTTTTTCGTCCTAGTTATGTCGTTATCCAGCCAAACCCGGTTAATGTTATTCTGCTCGTTTAATCTATCAAAACCCGGATGAAGGAGATAGATATCATAATCGGAATATTCTTTCAAGGTTTTGCAATTTCGATACTATTGCCCTATTCGGAAAAACAGCTTAAATACGATGGCCCGGTGATCACCATTCGATATTTATCGCTTACCAGACTGATGAAGCCCGGAGTGTGCCGGGAGTATGGATAACCTTAAAATTAGCGCCTTCAAACTCCTCGCCATCGGTTAAATCTTCGCCAAACTGCCAATCATTAGGTTCAAAACAGGTTTCTTTGAAAACTTTTTCTACCCATCCGATTTGGCCGGCATCGCCGTTAGGATCATACCTGTCCGCCTGGTGGATTCTGATTAAGGAATTAAGTTCTTTCTGTAGAAATGGCGCGTTTTCCGAGTGATCCCAGCGCCAGTGAGATAAACCGATAAACGAAACTTTTTCTCCGGGGAAGTAATCGTTCAATGTCTTTAAAATAACATCGGCATTTATAAGCGGTTTCAGTTTTTTGTTTTCGCACCTTAAAGAAGAATCAATACCGGATATAAATTCGGAAATATTAAACCCGGGTTGAACTAAATTTTTTATCTTTATCGCGTTTTTTAAAGATATTAACGTTGAAGGAGTTAACGTAAGGATCGGGTAACGGCTGCCGCTGTCCCAAATCACCACTCCCTTATCACCTCTAATCAGATAAACCCAATTTTCAAAAGCTTCTATTTTTACGGGAAAGCCCTCGGTTAAACGAACCCTGACTACTACCGGCTGTCCTTGTTCGTCCGTTCGTAAAACCTCGCTTATGGATTGAACAGCGTTACCTCCTCTTGTGCTTGTTAGCCAAACGAAAACCGATAATACCAATATTATAATGATTATCGTGATTGTAATGGTTTTTTTCTTAAACAGCATAAAATATTCTTCAACGCCGGCTAAAAATCTTAAATTGATTATTGATTAAAAAGTCGTCGCTTCGCCTCTTTAAGAAATATCAGGTCTCTTAGCCAGATAAATTTTCCTTCATAATCTTTCACGCCGGATTCGTTTTCCAGTATTTTAATCGCAAGACTGATATTCAACCAGGCCGGTTCAAAACCGTCTCTTATTTTTCCCTGCTCAAAGTTTGGCGTTCCCTTACCTCCTGATAAATCGGCGATAAAGCAGTACGAAATTTGATGTAATCTAAACTTGTTCCTGTATTCCTCAATTATACCCAATTCCCGGATATTGATAATTTCGCACCCGATTTCCTCTTTAACTTCTCTTCTCGTTGCGGAAATTATATCTTCGTCATCTTCTACACCGCCCCCGGCAATTTATGGTATTTCTTTTTTGTAACATAGAGTAGCGCGACATTGTTTTCTTTGTCAAAAACGACTGCTCGTCCCGCTTTCCGTTCGTGATTTATAATCGACGACACAATACTTATCCCGAAGTCCTGGTTTTTTATTATTTTAAGTATTTTCATGGCAATCGTTATA
>CAZUEG010000032.1:0-6913 GCA_964619495.1 uncultured Candidatus Saccharibacteria bacterium
CTTCAGGCGACTCAAAAACAAGCGCGAGGTTAATTTCGCCGACGAAAACGGCAATCTGGCTTCAAAAAGGATTGCGCAGCCCCCACGGCTATATCAGTATTGCTTTGGAAATGATTAGTAAGCGCTGGGATGAATTTGATCTCATTCATAACCATTTTGATTTTTTCATGTTTCCTTTGTCGATAATCGACGGCGAAAAACCAATCTTAACAACCTTGCACCGTCCATTAGACGCTGTTGCTATTGAGGCATTAAAAACTTTCAATAAAATAAATTTTTGCGCGATTTCCAATGACCAGCGCGATAGCGCCTTGGAACAAGGCATTAATATCGCCGACGTAGTTTATAACGGCATTAATCCCGATGATTATATCTTCCGCGCCAATCCGGAAGATTATTTTATGTACCTGGGCCGCTTAAACAAAGAAAAAGGCATCGTACCGGCCCTGCAAATTGCCAAGCAAGCCGGCGTTAAATTGGTGGTAGCCGGTAATATGGTGGGCGGCGACGAATGGAATTATTTTCTCCATGAAGTTCAGCCGCTATTAAACGAAGAAAACATCAATTTTGTCGGCCAGATTGATTCTAAAGAAAAAATCAAATTACTTGGCGGCGCCAAGGCCTTACTTTTTCCGATTGACAGAAGAGAGCCGTTCGGCTTAGTGATGATTGAAGCGATGGCTTGCGGCACGCCGGTAATCGCCTATCGGCGCGGCTCGGTTCCGGAAGTAATCGCTGACGGAAAAACGGGATTCATCGTTGATGACGAAGCGGGAATGGTTGAAGCAATTAAAAAAATTAATATGATTAGAAGAGAGGATTGCCGGATCAGGGTTGAGGAAAATTTCACCTTGCGGCAAATGGTTGATAATTATGAAAAAATTTACAAAAAATTAATATAAATAATTATGGGGAAAAAATTACGCATTGCTCAAATCGCTCCTCTTTGGATAACAATTCCGCCGGAAAAGTACGGCGGCATTGAAAGAATTATTGCCATGCTTTGCGACGGCCTGACCGATAGGGGCCACGAAATAACGCTGTTTGCTTCCCCCGGATCAACTGCCAAATGCCATAAACTAGTTTCCGTTTATCAAAAACCGCTACTGGAAGCCAATATTCCCTGGTCCGATCCGGTTTGGAATTTACGGAACTTATCGGTTGCCATAGAGGCCGCCAATAGCGGTAAGTTTGATATTGTTCATTCTCACCTTGACTTATGGACCTTATTTTTTCATAACCTGACAAAAACGCCAGTTTTACAAACAATGCATAATCCTCTGTATCGTGACAACGCCGACGCGACCAAAGATGACCGGTTAAAGCTTTTTAGCGAAGAATCAAATCGAATTCAGATGGTTTTTATCAGCCAATCGGCAAAAAACCAGTCGATGGTGAATTTTCCTCCGAAAAGAAACCAGGTAATTTACAACGGCAGCGATCTTAGCCATTTTAAGTTTAATTCCAAAGGCGGCGATCACTTTATCTGGATTGCCAGAATGAATAAACATAAGGGCGTGGAAAACGCCATTAATGCGTGTGAAAAAACGGGTGTTAAGCTGCTGCTCGCCGGCCGGATTGATCCGACACAAAAAGAATATTTTGAAACCTATATAAAACCACGCCTAAACGAAAAAATTCAATACGTCGGCGAGCTAACCGAAAGCCAATTATCTGATTTTTACGGACCGGCAAAGGCCCTTCTGTACCCAATTGAGTGGGAAGAACCGTTTGGCTTGGTTGTTAGTGAGGCAATGGCTTGCGGTACGCCGGTAATCGCCTATCGGCGCGGTTCGATGCCGGAACTGATTGATGACGGCAAGACAGGCTTTGTTATTGACAGCAACATTGAATCGTTAGTTAAAGCCATGGGGAAGGTGGGACAGATTGACCGAACATTAGTCCGCAAGAAAGTGGAGGAAAGATTCAGCAAGGAAGTGATGGTTGATAATTACGAAAAAGCATATTACAGATTATTGAAAAACAAATAATCTTTTCACAAAAAAGATGAAAAAGTTACGTATCGCCACGATGGTTACCGGCCACTTTGCAACTCCCCCACCTTCGGGAATAGTTTATGCGCCAATGGATATTGCCGTAGAGATAAGCGAGGGTTTGGTGGCGCGCGGTCATGAAGTCGATTTTTACGGACCGGAGGGGTCGCGCCTTAACGTTACCAGGGTGATAAGCGACGGCCTTAAGCCCCTGAACCAAGAAGAGGGTAATAAAATATTAAAAGGCATTAATGTGGGCGGTTCCGAAGCCGATAAGCTGTTTTGTCTGTGGGACCAATTTTTAATCGCCAAAATGTTTCAAGCGGCGGAACGCGGCGAATACGATTTATTGCACATTCATCCGTCAGACCGGGCAATTCCCCTGGGGCTCTCTCATCCGAAAATCCCCGTTTTTTATACCTTACATGATCCGATTTATCCCTGGCGGGCGGAAATTTTTTCAATGTTTAGCAGCCCTAACCAGCACTATATCTCAATCAGCAACGCCCAAAGAAAACCGGCGCCCGGTTTAAACTACGCGACGACAATTTATAACGGTGTAAACCTCAAAGCGTTTCCTTTTTCGCCGGACCACGACGACCACCTTCTTTTTGTGGGACGCCTTCATCCGGAGAAAGGAGTGGCGGAAGCGGTAACCGCCGCTCGTTTAAGCGGAGAGAAACTTTTAATAATCGGCCCGCCGGTGACCGGAGATTATTGGGAAAAACAAATCGCGCCGTATCTTAACGACAGAATTCAATATCTGGGATTTATTCCAAGAGACCAGCTTTATAAATATTATCAGCGGGCTAAGGCGCTACTCGTGCCGATACGGTGGGAAGAACCGTTCGGCCTGGTTTTAACCGAGGCAATGGCTTGCGGCACGCCGGCAATTGCTTTTAACAGAGGTTCTGTTCCGGAGATAGTGGTCGATGGCAAAACCGGGTTTATTGTAGGGGATGTCGATGGCATGGTGGCGGCAATCAAGAAAGTTTCCCGGATTGCGCGTTGTGATTGCCGGATCCATGTGGAAAAGAATTTCAGTATTGAGAATATGATAGACGACTACGAAAGGGTATTTCTCAAGCATATTGCTCTTAATTAACCGGCTCGCATGATTTTAATAACAGAAAAATGAACCTTGACAGCATCTTGCACGCTACGATAACAACGGTAAAAACTGTCTTGGATTCTGGGCGGGTAAGCGTCATAGTGCTATAATATAAACAGGATATTTCTTCAATCAAGAATAGGAAATTAAATTAATAACATGTTTGATACCCATAATAAGAAAACGATAAGGGTCCCTTTTTTAGTTCTCGGCATTGCCGTTTTATGTTTGGCTTTGGGGCTGCTTTATATGTGGCTGGGCAAACAAAGGGTTCGGCAAATTGATACGCCTCCTGCCAAAAGCGCTAACGAAAAAATATACACCCAAGACAATTTGGCAGATTTTTTTAACGATATTGTCAAGTCTGACAATATTGAGATAAAAGAAGAACTGGCGGGTAATATGGAGGGGTGTAAAATGCTTTTTAATTATGCCGGACAGATATCCGGAGTGGATCAATATGCGGTAAATGAAGGGCGTTATGCTGATGTTCTGGCAGAAAAAATATGCAAAGAAAAAGATATAATGGAGAATTACACGGAAACGTATTGGGTGAAAGATAAAATTTATAATCGCCAATATAAAAACCAAAACTTTATTAAACTCGCCGAGTCGTCGAAAGAAATCAAGTCCGAAAAACCCGCGGATTATCTGGCCAGATTATTCTCCGATCCTCAAAGTTTTAATATCATTTCACAGAATGACAGTGGCAGCGGCGTAAATGTCAACACGTCAGTTCGTAATAAACAGATGTATGGCACCGATTTTTCCGGAGAATTCATTTTCTCTATAGAAAAAGAGGATAACACCATCGGCAGTGTTCGTTATAATATTACCGATTCTAATAATAATTCGCTAGCGGGAGACGTCTATTTTACATCATTTCAAAAGCCGATCGAGCCGCCGATAGTGTCCAGTAATTCTTTCTTACTTTCCTCGTTCGACGATATCCGAAATTTTCCCGAAGCATATTATGAAGTTAATGCGGAGAATTACTTGTTTTATAATGAAAGAAACTACGCGAATATTCATGTCCTATTGACCAATAGCGGACAAAATACCAGTAAAGATTGTTACCTATCGGAAAGCACTTGTCAGAATAAACTCAACGAACTGAAAGGATACATGAATCAGTTACAGGAATACATTAACAATGCGAAACCGGATGCTTGTGAGAATGAGGAACCGATAACGGGTCTTCATTCGGAAATATACAAAAATCGGCTAATGGTTGGTATATCAAATGCGGGCAGGAATCCGAAAGAGACATCTGATTACAGCTTTAAAATCGTTTTTGTCACCGCCGGAGCAAACGCCAACAGTTATCGTATAAGATTAAAATTCGGAAAGGAATACTGCTACTACGGAGAGACGACCTCTGTTCTTCTTGATCGTTTATCAGAGAAATTCAGCGGTTTCGTGAACAATCTCTAACATTATTCACAACACCAAAGAGTGAACAATGCCACGTCTTTATTCCAGCAAGTGTAATAAATGTGATTTTGAAACCGGAACGAGTTCCGGCGGTTATATGTTCATAAAAAACGAAAACGGAAACAGACGGTACCCAAAATACAGGGAGGGAATCATTAAGGCAATTCATAAGGGAATAAGCTAGCCTGTGTGCCAAATGGAGTTGGACGGTAAACGCCAAGAACTTCTCTGTTGACGTGTCGCTTAGGTGTTGTAAAAATATTAAAACAATAATAAGATACACGGCATGACAGCTAAAAGCGACGGACAACTGATTAATGATTATCTTAAGGGCAACGAGGAATCGCTCGAGGTTTTAATTAAGCACTGCCTGAAGACCATTTATCATTACACTTATCGTCAATTTCAAAACGAGGACGACGCGGAAGACGCTACTCAAGAAACTTTTTTTAAGGCATGGCAAAATATCCGAAAATTTGACCGGACAAAAAGCTTTAAACCGTGGATATTCCGGATCGCAAAAAATTCAATTATCGATATGAAAAGAAAGAAAAGCGCTGTCCCCTTTTCCCGATTTGAAAATCAACAAGAAATTAACTCATTTACTGACAATCTGGCTGATACCTCGTTAAATATCTTAGAGCTCTTAAAACAAACTGATATCGGCCAGGGTTTGCGTTGTGCTTTGGAGAAATTGCTACCTATGCAATAAAGCATCATTTTACTTCATAATAATGACGGCCTTTCGTTTCGAGAAGTCGCCGAAAGCCTTAACGAGTCGCTCAATACGGTTAAAAGCCGCTATCGACGGGCAATCGGCAGTTTAAGAAAGATAATCAGCAAATCAAGCGAATAACGCCAACTTAGTATGAATCGCGGAGCTAGGCGCACCAAAAAGGCGCCTTTTTTCGTATTAATTGTATTGAGCAGCTTCCCTTAACAAAAACATGTTTAACAAATCAAACAATTATTTTTACAACAAAATAGCAACTCCAGAGCCTCCGGATTATTTGCTGGACAGAATAATGGCGCGGATTAATAAAGAGCAGCGGTTGGCGTCTGTCCGCCGGCGGTTGATTTTGTATGCCTTAACAACCGGGGTGTCGTTTGCCGGATTTGTCTCCGCTGTGAATTTAACTCGCAACGATTTATTAAGCTCCGGATTCCTGCAATTTGCTTCACTCATTTTTTCCGACTTCAAAATTGTTGCCTCTTATTCGCAAAATTATTTCATGTCGTTACTGGAATCGTTTCCCGCAACAAGCTTGCTGTTATCGCTTACGACTATTTTTATTCTTTTAATGTCGCTTAAGCTAATAGCCCAAAATATTAAAGGCATATCCGCCGCTAATAAATTAGCGAGCGTTTAATGAATATGGATATTAATACTATTTTTCAGTCGAAAGCATTCAAGGGTTTATTAATTGGGATTGGAATTTTTATCCTCATCCTTACTACTCTTAAGATTGGCATTGTTGTGGGGCTTAATAAGGCTAATTTTGCCCGCGGGTGGAGTGAAAATTATCATCGTAATTTTGGCGGCCCAAGGGGGGGATTTTTTCAGCCATTTGATGATCGAGAATTAATAGACGGCCATGGAGTATTCGGAAAAATCATCAAAATTGACGGTTCGGCGCTTATTATCAAGGGAAAAGACAACGTTGAAAAAGTTGTCGTTACCGATGACGGCACATCGATTAACCGATTGAGAGAATCAATTAAGGTTTCCGATCTGAAAGTAGATGATTATATTGTGGTCATCGGCGAACCCGACAGTAGCGGCCAAATCAACGCCAAATTAATTAGGTTTATGCCGGCCCCCCCGCCAGGAGAAACGTCGTTCATGCCGCCGAATCCTCCCTATCGAAACCAATAAACTAACTTCTATGATAGTTAATATCTTAAAATCATTACGCAAGCGAAAAATTATTATCGTCTTAATCGTAATCCTAATTGCCGGCGGCGGTTATTATTTCTGGAACAAATCGGTTAAAAGCAAAACGGCTGACGGACAGATGGTTACGGCAATAGTGGAAAAAGGGACAATCGTCTCTTCGGTTTCCGGAAACGGCCAGGTATCGGCATCGAATTCGGTTGATATCCAGCCGAAAATATCCGGAGACATCAGCTATATCGGCATCGTTAAAGGCCAGGAGGTGAAGGCAGGAACACTGCTTGCTCGTCTTGACCCTGCGAACGCCCAAAAAGCAGTACAAGACGCGGAAATCAATCTCGAAACCGCGAAAGTCCAACTGGAGAACCTGTTAGAGCCGGCAGACGAGCTTACTGTTCTTCAGGCCAGAAACGCTTTGTTTAAGGCAAAGGATGCAAGACAGACAGCGGAAGACAACATTGCCCAAGGATATGAAGATGC
>CAZUEG010000033.1:0-6759 GCA_964619495.1 uncultured Candidatus Saccharibacteria bacterium
GAGCCGCAGGCGAGGGCGAGGCGGAACATTCCTCAAATTCGTTATGGTGGACCCGCGGGGACTCGAACCCCGGACCTCCTCGATGCCATCGAGGCGCTCTACCAACTAAGCTACGGGCCCGTGATTGATCATCAAACCAGATTTTAGAGTGTTTGGCAATAATCATTTAGTTGTCCCAATTGACGTTCGGGTGGTGGGGTCCGATATCCGGATTACATTTTACTACCGGCAAATTAACGACGACGTCGTCAGAGTTATACCACAAACCGTCCGACCCGGGAGACAGAATATTATCGGTATAACAACCGCCCTCCCCCTCGTTTTCATTAAATAAATAAGGGGATCCCCAGGGATCACCGATGTTTTGCGGGAACACCATATTTCCGCCGGTCGCATTGCCCAAGATACTTAAGGCGGCATCATAGGTTGTCCAACACGGATCGGTCTTGGGTAACAATTGAATATTGCCTTTATTGCGGCAGTTGCACTCGGTACATAAACTACCGGTAATCTCGCCGAATGTCATGCCGCTTTCATAACGGGCGAGGGTAATCAGTCTAACGAGCTGCCCTAATTCCGCCTTAGCCTTACCATATTGCGCTTTAGTTTTAGCGCTATTTAGGCTTACCATTACAATGCTCGACAAGATGCTGATAATCGCGATTACTACCAATAACTCTATTAAAGTAAACCCTTTGGATTTCATGATTGGCGGGAATTATTTTAATAACGGATTATCGCCTACCGGAGAGGGCACAGTCACCGGTTTTGTATTTTGGCTGACGGGTAATGCTATCGATATGGCAATTACTAAAATCGAAACGGCAACCAACACCAATATTGCTTGTTTCTCAGTCTTGATAATCCCTCCTGATTTTCTTATCGCCCAAAGGACGATCTTTGGAGTATTCAAATCATTACCACTTGCGATTGGCGGTTTTTCGGATACGTTCGTCTGACGATGCAAGACATCGCTTAGGTCTACTGCTTCTTTTTGTTGATTTTGTTCATCCATGGCGATATTATACCAGAATTTCTAATAATCTCTGCCACTCATTGGCATGTTAACTGACTTTGTGCCCCCATCAGGAATTGGACCTGAATCTAGGGCTTAAGAGTTCCCGAATCGGTTTTTGCGTTACCAACACACACCGCCGGGAGAGCTGACTTTCCACGACCATATGCCGGTTCCATCGACTATGCAACCATTAGATCCGCTATCTCTGGTCGGGTCTACCAGCGCAGGCTGGCCCAGGTAGTTAATTTCCGGACCATTGTGATCTAAAAGCGCATAATCCGTACCATTAGAAAGATACAAATAACAAGAAGTGCTATCGGTTTTATTCATCAAGGGATCAGAGGGAAAGACTCCCATATATGTGGGCACAAGCCCGGGGATTACATTATTGGCGGCGAATCCTCCCCACGCCGAACATTCGCTCCGCCAGCCCCAACCGGGATTCGGATATACCCCGTTTGCGGCATAATATACCTCGAGAGCCATACGAACCTGCCTTAATTCAGAAATTCGCCTTGCGTCCCTGGCCCTGCTTAACGCTCCGCGCAAAGAAGCAAAAGTGACAGAAGCCAATATTCCGATTATGGAAATAACGACAAGCAATTCTATCAGGGTAAAACCCCTGCTACTTAATCCTGAATGCTGTTTTGTCGCAACGGATTTACGCATCATGGCATGGGCGGGTTTACCAGGGGAGGCACCTCGACTTTTACCGACCCTCCGCCACTCGAAAAAAGAAGTATCGAAATAACAGTCGCTAAAATGAAAAATCCGAAAATAACATACGATGCCTGTTTTTCATTTTTTATTATACTCCCCGAATGCGCGATCATCCATTGAATTATCTTTGGAGTACCCGAACAAACCCCATGAAAAATTGATGGTCCTGTCTTTAATCCGCCCGATTGACGGTGTAGCGCATCGCTTAAATCTATCGTTTCTTTTTGATTTTGCTCCTCTATCATCGTGCTATTGTATCACATTTTCATCAACTGCCGATTATTCATTTCCTACTCGCCAGCTAAGTGCCCCCATCAGGAATTGGACCTGAATCTAGGGCTTAGGAGTCCCTTGTTCTGTCCGTTGAACTATGGGGGCAATGTGTTAACCTATGATTAATCTATCATACGCCATTCTTGTCGCCAATATCTCGTCGTGGTAAAATCCGACTATGAAAACAAAATCTCCCATTGTAGAAATCGCCAAAAAAGCCTGTCCGGCGGTAATCACAATCATTATTTCGAAAGATTTGCCCAAGATTGACGGCTTTTATTATCTTCCCTACGGAGACAAGAATTTTCTCGTCCCGCAATTAAATAAGGGAAAAAATGAAAAAACACGGATTGGCGGCGGGTCCGGTTTTTTGGTTTCCCAAGACGGATATGTTTTGACCAACCAGCACGTTGTTTCCGATCCGGACGCTGATTATATGGTGATTCTCGACCCGGGCAGGAAATTCTCGGCGAAGATTATCGCTCGCGACCGAATAAATGATGTGGCAATTTTAAAAATTGACGAAAAAAATCTGCCCCACCTGCTTCTCGGCGATTCCGATAAAATCGATTTAGGGGAATCGGTGGTGGCAATCGGCAACCCGATGGGCGAATTTCATGATACTTTGTCAGCGGGAATAGTTTCCGGTTTATCGCGGTTAATTACCGCCCACAACGGACCATCGATGGAGATGTCAAAACTCAAAGGATTGATCCAAACCGACGCGGCAATTAACCCGGGTAATTCTGGAGGACCATTAGTCGATATGGAAGGAAAAGTAATCGGAATTAATACGGCAATTGTTGAAGGAGCGCAAAATTTGGGTTTTGCCATTCCTATTAATTACGCCAAACGCGATCTGGAAGAGGTTAAAAAATTCGGAAGAATTAAACGGCCATTTCTGGGAGTTAAATATATTGTTTTGGATGCCAAGATCGCCGAAGAACATCATCTGCCTGTCGGCTATGGGGCGATTATCATCCGCGAGCGGTTTGGCGAGGATGCCGTCGTTAAGGGGTCGGCTGCCGAACGCGCCGGCCTTACCGAATTCGATATCATTCTTGAAGTTGAGGGTGAAAAAGTTAATAACGGCAATCCTCTGGCAAGCGCCTTGGCTAAATACGATATCGGCGATGAAATCGAACTAAAGGTGTTACGATCCGGAAAAGAATTTGCCGTTAAGGTAAAACTGGAGGAAAAACGATAATTGAGCGGTAGTCCCCGAGGATGAACTCATGCCGAAAGGATACTATGGGCGTAATCCTGTAGTAGGTTCATTTTGTCTTTTTTACCATTTCCTCAAGAGTAATTCGAGAATATTCGCTTTCCTCAATGCCGTTCAGCCGATAAACCTGATTAGTGGAAAATATCTTTTTATCGACAGGATTTAAACCTAGCCAATTAATCGTTTCGTCAATTTTATCCCAGCTTTTCGCCTCGATTTCCAAAAACGGTTTAAGTTGCGGATAAAAATCGATGTCAAGCTCCACGCCATTAAACTGATATCTTATCCTCCGGTTTTCCATATACCGTTTTTCTTTAAGGCCGATTTTTAACAACAACTCGGCGGTCGCGTCAAAGTTACTGACAATGACCTCCACCTCTTCCATCCCCTCGTCGTTAACGGTACCATCGTGGGTCTTAAGCCCCAGCCGTTTTTTAAATGTCAGGGTAATTTGTTCGCCTTCATCGCGCAGACGAATCCACGCCCCCTCCTTGTCTAGCCGCAAATCCGGATAATCAAAAATACGACGACGGTACAGCTTATCGAATATTTTCTTACCGCCCAAATCGCTTATCTTTTTCTGGATAGTTTCTGGATTAATATTAAGAAATTTTACCTCAACTTCTTCCATAATTATTGCTTTTTGGATAAGTAATATAATATTTATTCGCTAACGCCAATATGATAATCAACGAAAAGGCAATGAATGCCATCATTGGAATTGTGATATAACCAAAATCGCACACATAAGGAGTAACGCATGACTCGCCTATCCGGCAAGCCACGCTACCAATTACCCGATAAGAAATATAATTATGGTATAGAGAAATGAACTAGCCAATTACGGCCAGTGGCAATGTATAGGTAAATATTTTGTCATCTTTTTTGGACACAGCAATGGCGAATAGCACCACTAATGGGTACATAAAAATCTGCTGAAGCCAGCATAATAAACAAGGGGTAAACTTAGCGTATTCCGAATAGAATAAGCTCCCGCTGGTGGCAACCAATGCGACTAGAAATGCCAGCTTTAGGGCATTAACTGCCAAGAAATTGAATAACGGCCGGCTTTCTTTCTTCAGAAAGATAAGCAAAAACACACTTAAAATAATAAAGATCTGTGAGCCGACAACGGCAATAGATAATGCTTTATTTACAATATTTATGACCATCCCCCGATTCTGATTATTACATAAGTCCCCTGCCGGCAATCCTATATTAGATGAGCCGTACTATTAATCAACACCGCCGAAAAAGTATTTTTGTTAGCCTTCTCGAACACGCTTAACGAGGCATTATCCGGATTATATTTAAAACTTTCATCTTTCGGGATTTTAAGCAAGCGCGGAATCAGCGCCCGAATCGCGCCTCCATGAGTAACGATAACCGCCGATTGTAACAGGCAATTATCAAGGATACCCTTAATGGCTTCCGTTAATCGATTTTCAAAATCTTTCCAGGATTCGCCGTTGGGCGGAGAAAATTCAAATCTTTTTTCAAGCGTCATCTTGTCAAGAATATCCTTTACTTCCAGCCAATTTTTATTAGAAAAATCTCCCCAGTTTCTTTCTTCTAATCCGTCAATCGCCACAACAAATAATCCATACTCTTGAGCAACAATTTGCGCGCTTTCTTTGGCGCGGATTTCCTTGGAAGAATAAATAACAAATGGATAATATTCTTTCAGCGCTTTTGCTGTTTTTATCATCTGCTCTCTGCCATTTTCTGTTAGTTGCGCCGAATCGCCAATTTTATGCATTGAACCGTCGGCATTTTTCGCTGTCTCGCCATGCCTGATCAATATAAGTCTTTTCATGGATTTATTCGCCTATATTACCAAAGAATCGCCCGGTTAGCGATTATTTGACTCCCTTTTCGGAGAAAAACAGGTTTACTATTCCGTAGCCTTTTTATTTTTCCGTAGTCCTTCGGCGGCAAGCTCAATACAAGGGAGGAAATAAAAGAAAAGTCTAGCTGGTGATTAGTCGGATTCGTTACTCAACGATTTCTTTAGCTCTCTTGTGATCTTTTTCTGATACGTATAAATTGGCACCGTAACTATCTCCCAGGGCACCCCTAAATTCTATCCCGCCCTCAGTCTTGAGAATACTCGAAATACCATAACTTTTTAGTAAACTCTGCATAGACTCAGCTAATAAATTTGAGTTGAATTTCTTTAACAAAATTTCGTTTTCCATTGCTTGATTTTAGCAAAAAACCGTCCGTTCGATAACACTCAGGTCATTCCGACTCCGAGAGCAGTCAGATCTTCTAATTCAGAGAATCATCAGATTCGATGAACTCGAATGAGATCTTTGATCTATTTGGCGATTATTTGACTCTTTTTTTACTTCTTATCTTCAATTATTTTTTTCTGCCAGACTTTTTCAGTTGCTAGATCTTTTATGCTCTCTTTGGCGAATAAAAAACACAAACGACCATATAGATGGTCTACTTCGTGTTGAATAATTCTTGCCACAAAGTCTTTTGCTTTCATAGTCTTAAACTCTCCGTTTCTTGTAGTATATTCTACGGTAATCTTCTGGTGGCGGGAAACTAGTCCCCTAATTCCCGGAATACTCAAACAACCTTCCCAACCTTTCTTTTTTTTCTTTGATTTTTCAGTGATTCTAGGGTTTATCATCGCTTCTGGTCCGAACTTAGGAGCATAAGGGTAACGAGGATTTGGATAAGAATAAACTATAATGATTCTCAATGACTGGAAAACTTGAGGAGCCGCTATCCCTACTCCATTATCGTGTTTCAGTGTCGCAATCATTTCATCAATCAACTCTTGAATGTCTGCATCTTTTACGTTCTTCACCGGTTTTGACTTTTTGAGCAATACTTCCTCTCCTAGTTCAGCTATTTTTAATAATTTAGTCATAATTTATCTCTAAAATTAAATGGATAAATGACGTTAACTCTAATTTATTCATCCTAAAACAAAAATTGCTTTTTTAACAGCGATTCCTAATAGAATGATTTGATGAATTTAATCAAAAACCGGTATTCAACCGGTTGATTGTCTATTCCCTGCCAGGGGTGGATTAGGGGACTTAGCTTGTCCTGATTTTACCGGAGGGTTAGAACCTGTTTTTGTCAAAGATATTAAAGCGAATTGATCACTAAAATTTTTGTGCCACTTAGATAGTATTTCTAACTTTTCTTTACCGTGTTTTTCAATATCCTTTACTACTCTTTCATAATTTTTTTCTTGCCAGATAATTTTTGGATCTTTCGAAAAAAACAAGTCGGCATAGCTAATTATTTCCTCTTCTAATGTCTCCGGCAAAAAATCTTCTTCCGGAAGCGGCAACTTTTTATCGATTATTTCCTCTTTTGTGATTCCTACTCCGATATGGCTCCTCGCGACCCGGGCATGCATTGGCAGCCCTTCTTTTTCCAGTATTTTTTGTCCTTCTAGAATATGGCAAAGATACGGATTATCACCGAAACACCCGATCTCTTCATCTTTCGTCTTGATCATTCCGATATCATGGAGCATCGAAGATTCCTCTAC
>CAZUEG010000034.1:0-6682 GCA_964619495.1 uncultured Candidatus Saccharibacteria bacterium
AAATTATTAAAAGCGAGAAGCGGCGATTTTGAGATTTTTCGGTTAATCGGGGATTGTCCTAAACCATACGAACGCGACCCGAGAAATGGAACTTGTTGGTACCGTCTGCCCGCCGGTTTGAATGATTGCGTATTAACCCCGACCGATTTGGAAGAAGGAGCGGCCGGGCAAAAACAAATTCCCTGGCCGTCCAGTTGCCGCGACGCGGTGCTCTCCGGAATTATGGGATCATCGGTTAACGATCCCCCTGAATCGGTGTATAAAATGTGCTGGGGTAATGGCCGCTGCGTCGCCGAAAAAGAAGCGGGAAGAACGCCGCCGGCCGAGTGGTATTGCTCGGGCAACGAATCGGAGACCGAAGATTATTTTTGCTGTGAATAATAATAACTTATTAATATATGGGGCATTGTAAAAAGTTATTTATATTTGTTGTATTTATTGGAATGACTATTCCGTTGATTAGCGTTTTTTCTGCCACCACGGAAATAACATATCCGGAAATCGCTTCGGGAATAATTCCCCCCATGACTACAAGAGCGTTTTTGCCCATATATGTAAAATATATATTTTCTACTCTTGTTGCCTTATCTGGGATAATCGCTTTTGGATCGGGGGCATATGCCGGAGTGAGAATCGCCATGTCGGCGGGAGACCCTTCGGCATTTAGCGACGCCAAAGATCAATTATTCGCGGCCGGACTAGGAATCGCTTTTACTCTTGGCGCCGTTGTTATATTAAATACCGTGGACCCGCAAATCGTTACCATTAGGCCCTATACCGAGATGGACTTAGGGATATATCTCGACGTGGATAAAGATTGTAAAAATGTTGACGACTTAGTAAATTTACTTAGTAATCCGGCAATTGATTCTTCGAAGTTCGTTATGGCGATCACCAAAAGCAATCCTGATCTAGGAGCTTTTAACGCCCATTGTTTGAAATTTGTTTCCCCAGCGACAGGAACACTCGAAGCTAAAATATATAGCGGTATTAATTATTCTGGATTGATTCCTGGCGCGTACAACAATGATGCTTCCGCCGAAGCTACTTTTTCATTGCCCTCAATACCGAAATCAATCAGTTTTGTTTGGAAAATCGCCGGAGTGTATTTGATAAAAGCTAGCAATGAGGAAAAATATGTGCCGGAGTCAACCGGGGTTTTGGGCGATTTTAACGACAAAGCGACCAAAATCCGTTTCCGCAGCACCCCTCTCCCCGATCAAATTTATTTTGGCGCCGTTCTCCATGAAAATGAAAATTGGTCAAGAAGATGCAAGGTTTATGTAACAGATGGGTCTATTGACCCTCCTCCCCCTCCTCCCTTCGATATAACAAAGTGGGTAACGATAATTCCGCCCGTCACTCCAACCGCACATGGCGCTCCCTTTGGCGTGTCCTCGGTAACAACATTCAATCCCACAAAGGTGGGGTCGGCGAGCGATGGAGTCACTTTTTGCGAACATGAGAATGATGGTGGCAATTGTTATGGCCCGTATAGAACTAAAAAAGGTGACGTTGATGTGAAATACGATCCCGAACCTGCTATATTCCCTCAAGACACAATTACATCAATCAAAATTCAGGGAAGCTATATCGCCGTTCTTTTCGCCGAACCAAGCGCGGGTGGGGTCTGCGAAGTATTTACCGGAAGCCACGCTAACCTGCGCGATAACCCGATAGGAATGTGTTATTGCGGGCCTTTCGGCTCGTTCTGCAGGGACTGTCTTTCTTCTTTTATTATCATTCCGATGAGATAATCGACAAAAAAGCAGCACCTTCGCGGTGCTGCTTTTTATTGTTATTTATACCGGTTTAATCACCACCCTTCTTTCCGGTTCTTTGCCGACGCTTTCCGATTTTACATCTATGCGGGAGCTGATTTCCATGTGAGTAATCCGCCGTTCTTGGCTTGTCATTACCGGTAGAATTTTTTCTTTGCCGGTGATGATTACTTCGTCTATCGCCTGGCGGACGATTTCTTTAATCCGATCGGCTTTTTTCTCTTTATACCCGTCTACGTCCAAATTAAGATAAAAACCGTTATCGATTTGTTTCCTTAACACCAAACGCAATACCTGTTGCAAGTCGGATAATGTTTGCCCGTTTTCACCGATTAAGACTTGGGGGTCTTCGGTAGATATTGAAACATTAATCGTGTTTTCATTGACCGTCAAACTGTCAATCTTGGCGACAATTGTCATTTTTTCAAAGAACCGGCATATGGCTTGACTGACTAACTCAAGACTGTTTTCCATGTTCGTATTGCTTGAAAATAATATACTGTTGAAAAATTGTGAATATCGTGGCGATAACCCAATATAAAGCAACGGCGGAAGGGATTTTTACAAGGATAATTACCGTAAAAAGGGGAAGGAATATCTGCATTTGTTTTTGAATCATTTCCATCTCTTTTTTAACGGGCTTTCCGCCGCTTTTTTGCGGAGCCATTTTTGTAATTTGCCACGATTGGATGAATTGCAATATCCCGGCGATAATGGCAAAAATAATCGACGGTTGCGCCAAGTCGGCAACTCCCAAAAAAGACGGGGCAATAGTTCCCGGATTATGGATAAAACCGTAAAGATGGGCCATTGCTTCCGGCTTTAGGCCGTCGGAGAAAACGCGATACAAGGCAATCAGAATCGGCATTTGGATTAAAAGAGGCATTATTCCGCTAAAAGGACTGACTCCCGCCTCGCGATAAATTGCCATAATCCGCCGCGCCTGTTCTTCTTTATTTGTTTTATATTTCTCTTGCGTTTCTTCGATTTTTCCCTTTAGGCCTTCAAGGCTTTTTTGCGCTTTAATCGCCTTGGCCCCGACCGGATAAAATATCGCCTTGACGATAATTGTCAAAATAACAATCGCCACGCCAAAATCCCTTCCCGGCAGATATTGGTACAGGGCGACAAGCAGGTTGAATAACGGCTGATAAAAAAAGATGTTGAATAAATCGCCGATGGAATGCATAAGAATACTTCTAATTTGCCGGGAAAAGATTCGCCCGCTTTAACAGACTGTCAATGGCCGCCGATAATTCTATAAAACTTTTTGCGTTAATCCCGCTTTTTAAAATAATAACAATGTCTTGCCCTTTTTCTATCCTGCCGACGCGGGCGCGAAGGATCTCTCTTACCCGCCGCCGCGCCTTGTTTCTTTCCGGCGCGTTGTTAAAAATCTTGTTGGCGGCAATAATCCCGATCCTTGCTGTGTCTCTGTCGCTTTCATAAACTTTAATTCCGACAAAGCCGCCATTGTAGTATCTCCCGCTTTTTTGAATATTTTGGAAATCTCGATTTTTTCTTAAGCGGTTTTCTTTCCGGAGCATAATTTTATATATGCTATACGGTTAGTTTTTTCCTTCCTTTTTGCCGACGCCTATTTAAAATTCTTTTTCCTCCTGCTGTCCGGCTCCGTTTTAAAAAACCGTGGGTACGGCTTCTTTTTCTTTTTTTCGGCTGATAGGTGATACTCATACTTTTACGAAGTTAATTATTAAAGCTATCAAATATCGTTAGGGGCGTCAAATACCGGATTAATTTGAAATTTGAAATTTTTAATTAATAATTAATGTTATAATTTTAAATTAACTAATTTAGACATTTCAAATTGATTTCAAGTTACAAATCTAAAATTATTCGCAAAGCGAATCAAATTAGAAATTTAGCTTGTCATTTGAATTTACTGCCTTTAATAGAAATCAAAGCTTAGAGAACGGCGCATGGATGGGACTAAAAACAAGACAACGAACGTGGCATTTCAGTCAAATGGAGACAGATCCCCATATTATCCACTTTTTATCAACAGTTGATTTTTAATCACTCGTATTTCTCAATTCATTGACTCGGTGATATAATGGCTGATCCTTAATCAGTTCTATTATGACCACCGAAGAACTTTGGCAAACGGCCCTTGCGCAAATTCAGTTAACAGTTTCTCCGGCGAATTTCAGTACTTGGTTTAAAAACACGGAAATTTTTTCGATTAACGAAGGACAGGCGGTCATCCGCGTTCCCAACTCCTTCGTAAAAGAATGGCTGGAAAATAAATACAATAAGGTTGTTTTTAAGGCGCTAAGAGATCTTGACGATCGGATTAAAGAGATCGGCTACATAATCGGCCAACCGCAAAATATCAAATCTTTTAAAAAAGAGCTAACTGTCCAGAGATCAATTCAGCCGGAGCTTGAAGGGTTAAAGATCGACAAAGAAACAAATCTTAATCCCCGCTATACTTTTAAAAGTTTTGTCGTCGGGCCATTTAACGAATTGCCCCACGCCGCGGCGTCTGCCGTTACGTTAAACCCCGGTTTGACGTATAATCCTCTATTTATTTACGGGGGAGTCGGTTTAGGCAAAACCCATTTATTGCAGGCAATCGGCAATGGGGTTCTGGTAAATCATCCTCTAAAAAGAATTAGATACCTGCCGTCGGAAAGGTTTACCACCGAGGTGGTGACGGCAATTAAAAACCACACGATGGACGTGTTAAAAAACAAATATCAGCAGATCGACGTTTTGATAATTGACGATGTTCAGTTTTTGGCCGGCAAGGAAAAAACTCAAGAGGAATTTTTCCACGTTTTCAACTATCTTTACGAAAAGAATTGCCAGGTGGTAATTTCTTCGGATCGGCCGCCAAAAGCAATCCCGGCGTTAACCGAACGGTTAAGGTCGCGTTTTGAAGGCGGGATGATCGCCGATATCAGTTATCCTGATTTCGAGACGAGAATGGCAATTTTAAAAACAAAAGCTCAAGAAAAAAATATCTCCATTCCCGATGATGCTTTAAGCTATATCGCTACCAATATCCAAAGAAACATCCGCGAATTGGAGGGGGCTTTGAATCGGCTAATCGCTCATCAGAACTTGAATAACTGTTCGATCGATTTTGAAACAACCAGAGACGTTCTTAAAAAATTACTATTTTCTCCCGCCAAAGCGACAACCCCGCAGAAAATAATACAGACAGTCGCCGGTTTTTACGACCTAAAAGAAAAGGATTTATTGGTTTCTTCCCGGAAAAAAGAAGTTGTCCGGCCGCGGCAGATTGCGATGTTTTTATTAAGAGAAGACCTTAAGGGGTCATATCCCTTTATCGGCCGGAAGTTCGGCGGCAAAGACCACACGACCGTTATTCATTCCTGCGATAAAATTCGCAGAGAATTAGAGGATAGCGAAAACCTAAAAGGGGAAATCGAGTTGATAAGACAGTTGATATTCAGTGCTTAATTCCGCCTTAATTTAACGTATTTTTGTTTGTTAGACTTTTATCCCCGGACACTTAGCGACACAGACTCTCTGCGTTTCCCCAATCGATATATAAGCCAGAAGACGCCTGGCCAAGAGGGCCTTGTGACAATAAACAGCTAACGCTAATAATAACAATAATCTTAATAAATAATTTATTATTGTTGGTTACCAAAATCGCGACAAATCGACGGCCCCATGCATAAAAATATATCCGTCGAACCGATAGCAGGAACCGGCAAATAAAAAAATGAAACTCACCATTCTTCAGAAAAAATTAAAAGAAGGAATGGCCGTGATTGACAAAGTAGCGCCAAAAAATTTTACCCTGCCGATATTAAAAAATATTCTTTTAAAGACGGAAAAAAGCTTTTTAAAAATTAGCGCTACTGATCTGGAAACCGGCATATCTTGGTGGGGATCGGCTAAAATTGACGAAGAGGGCGATGCTACCGTGCCGGGTTCGTTGTTTTCCGGCTTGTTGTCCCTTGTTGACGGCCAGCAAATGTCCTTACTAACCAAAGATCAAATCCTGATGGCGGAGAGCGGGGGATATAAAACAAAAATAAAGACGGCGAATTCCGAAGAATTTCCAATTATTCCCAGTATCTCCGACAACGAGTACGCGGTAGTCGATATCCAAGGCTTGTGCCGCGGGCTGACGCAGGTTGTCGACATGGCCGCCATTAACAATACCCGTCCGGAAATTAGCGGTGTTTATTTTTCTTTTGATAAAGACACCTTAAGAATGGCCGCTACTGACAGTTTCCGGTTAGCCGAAAAAACAATAAACGTGAAGCAGCTGGTCGAGTCGGAAAAAGAATATTCTTTTATTATTCCCAAAAAAACCGCGAAAGAAGTGGTTAATGTTTTTGGCGATAGAAAGGGGGAAATGCGCGTTTATTTCTCTCCCAATCAGGTCATGTTTGAATTAACGATGGAAGAAGCAAAAAATCCGCTGATTCGGCTGACATCACGGCTGGTAGAAGGAGAATATCCGAATTATCGGGAAATTATTCCCAAAAGCTATGATACGCAAATAATTTTAGGCCGCGATGATTTTCTTTCAAACATTAAGGGCGCCGGCCTTTTTAGCGGCAAAGTGAATGAGGTTAAAATTGAGATAAATCCGAAAGACGAAACCGTAGAAATCAGCAGCCAGAACCCGGAAGCGGGCGAGTTTAACTCGGTGATTAAGGGAGACTTAAAAGGAAAATCAGCAGATGTTTATTTTGACTGTCGGTTTCTTATCGACGGGATTGTAAATATAAAAAGCTCGGAAATATTTTTAGGGATGTCCGGCGGCGAGGAGGGAGGGCCGGGAGTCATTAAGCCGGTTGGCGATGACAGTTATATTTATGTTGTTATGCCAATCAGGAACAGTTAGGGGGCAGGGATTACGAACTTTTCTTCCGGAAAAAGCGGAAGAACCT
>CAZUEG010000035.1:0-6673 GCA_964619495.1 uncultured Candidatus Saccharibacteria bacterium
TTTTGTGTATTGACGGCGGAAGAATTGACTGGTCAAATGTCGATACGGATATGAATCTCGGATTACCTGAAAATACCGGCTTTGCGTGCATGACTGAAGTTATTCTTCAATCGCTGGAAAACCATCGACGCAATTATGTCGGTTCGGTCGGTTTAGATCATATGACGGAAACATTGGCGTGGGCGAAAAAGTGGGGATTCAAACTGGCGCCGTTTACGTCGTTTAATCAACCGATAGACATTAAACAAATTCAAAGTTCCAATAACAAATGACAAATCAAATTCAAATTATTAAAATATTTTAAACATTTGATTTTTAAATATTGATTTGTGGGCATGCTTTTCTTTATGATTTTGTTATTTGAATTTAATAATTAATAAATTATTACAAGGTATGTCCAATATTTTTGATCAAAAACCGTGGCTTAGTCATTATCCGGCGCATATCCCAACGCATATTGATTACCCCGATATTCCTCTTTACGGAATTCTTAAGCAAACCGCAAAAAATTATCCCGACAAAAACGCCCTTGTTTTTTACGGCTCAAAATTAAGCTATCTTGAAATCGAACAATTATCCGAGCGATTCGCCGGTTTCCTCATGGAAAAAGGGGTAAAACCGCAGGACCGTATTGCTCTACTATTGCCCAATTGCCCGCAATATATTATTTCTTTTTGGGGAGTTTTAAAAGCCGGGGCAACGGTGGTGGCGATTAATCCGCTTTATACCGAAAGAGAGCTGGCGGACATGCTTAAAGATTCATGCGCCACATCAATCGTGATTCTTGACGCCTTATATCCTAAATTTGCAAAAATACAATCGCAAACAACAGTCAAAAATATTATTTTAACAAGCATTGCCGACTATTTTCCCGTACCCTTAAAAATTATTTTCGGAATTAAGGAGCTTTTCCGGAAACTGATCCAAACCGATCCGAAGGGAGAATCGATTTATCGCTTTAAAAATACCGTATCAATGCCAAGCGGCGCGACAGTTAAGCCAATAATCGATCCCGATAAAAATCTGGCGGTTCTTCAATATACCGGGGGAACGACCGGGCGGCCAAAGGGAGTGATGCTTACCCACAAAAACTTAGTCGTCAACACGTATCAATTAAAATACTGGTACTCGATGAGAATGGGGGAAGAAACGATTGTCGGCGTTATTCCGTTCTTTCATATCGGCGGCACCACCGTTTCGATAACCTGGTCGGCCTTGTGGGCGGCGCGCCTGATTGTCATTCCCCGTTTTCACACTATCCCGACTCTAAAGGCGATTACTGATTTTAAAGCAACGGCTTTTGTCGCCGTACCGGCAATTTATATCGCCCTGGATAAAGCTATTGAAAAAAACAAAGGAAAGTTTTCCCTCGATTCTTTAAAGCTTGCCGGCGGCGGCATGGCTCCCTTCCCCCGGGATCTATTCGAGATGTATCAGAATAAATACGGGAAGCGTCTCGTCGAAGGATATGGGCTTACAGAAAATGCCGGAGTCACTTTCCAAAATCTGAACGAATTAAACAGCGAATACCGCCCGGGAAGCATTGGTTTTCCTTTCCCCGACACCGAAGTAAAAATCATTAATCCGGAAAGCGGCGAGATTCTTGATATTGATACTCCCGGCGAATTATGCATTAAGGGACCGCATATTACCGCCGGCTACTGGAATCGTCCGGAGGAAACGCTAAAAGCTGTCAAAAACGGCTGGCTTCACACCGGCGATATAGCAACAATGGATAGTGACGGTTATTTCTACATATTGGGAAGGAAAGATGATGTCATCGGGGTAAAGGGATTTCAAGTTTATCCGCGGGAGATTGAAAATGTCCTGGGAGATTCGTCTTTAGTCAGCGAGGCGGCGGTTATCGGCATTCCCGATTATTATTCCGGACAGAAAATTATCGCCTACGTCATCAAAACCGAAGGAGAAAACCCGACCGAAAATGAATTGATGGAGCTGTGCCGCAATAATTTGGTGGATTATAAAATTCCTTCAGAAATTATTATTCGCGATGCTTTGCCGAGATCGGCGGCAAGGAAGATCTTAAAATATGTTTTAAAGGAAGAAGCGATTAAAGCTCACGAGAGTAAAAAACCATGAGTTTTCCGCAGATATTTCCCTTATTATCGGCTATTCTGACCCTATCACTAGGAATTTTTGTGTATTTTTCGGGAAAAAAAAAGACGCTTTCCAATCTTCTTTTTAGCGCATTCTGCCTGGGGACCACCCTGTGGCTGGTGGGAACTTTCAGGATGTTTGCTTCCAGTGGCGAGGAGGCAATATTCTGGGATCGGATAATTTATATTGCCGGCGTACTGAATCCGATAATTCTTTATTCTTTCGGACGGGCGTTTTTAGGAATCACCAAGCGAAAATATCTTCTTATAATCGGCATTATTTTGGCCGTTTTCTTTCTTGTTGCTGTCTGGACCGACTATTTTGTCAGTGGCCTTTATGAATACAGCTGGGGAGTTCATACCCAGGCGCGGATTCTTCATCACTTTTTTCTTGTATACTTTATCGCTTACATGATATTTTTTATGGCCGATATTTATTCCCACATAAGGAAGGCCGAAGGTATCAGAAAAGTCCAGCTTTATTATATTTTTACCGCCCTCCTTTTAATGTCAATCATCGGCGGACCGTCCTTCTTGCCGGCTTACGGCATTAGCGTCTATCCGTTTTCTTATCTCTCGGGGACAATTTTCGCCGTAATCGTCTGGTATGCGATAACCCGTTACCGGTTAATGGATGTCCGACTGGTGTTCGGCCGGTTTACAATATATTCGTTATCGCTTCTGCTGGTTATCGGTTTTTCATTTTCCTTAACGGCCATAAACGGCCGTCTAATGGAACCGCTTTCACAGAACAGCGTTGAGATCTTTATTGTTATCGGCAGCATTTTTCTTTTTCAATTTTTTAAAAATCTTTTACAGCGCCTTGCGGAGAAATATTACTACTATCCGCTGTATAATTATCCGACCGTAATAAATATGCTTGGGCGAAGAATAACCCAGGTTTTGGATTTGGATAAGCTCACCACCCTGATAACGTCAACGCTTGTGGAAACAATGAAGCTTGACCGTACGGTGGTTTTATTAAGAAATTCCAAAACCGGAAAATATAGTGTTAAAAAAAATGTCGGCTTTAAAGAAGAAAATGGCATTTCTTTGGTGGGGGACAGTATCCTTACCGATTACCTCGAGAAAATCCAGGGTCCGCTCGTTTACGAAGAATTATCGATGATCATCCAGGACACAGTAAATAGCACCGAACGGTTGCGTCTGGAAAGCTTGAGGTCGAATATGTTGAAAATCGAAGCGGCGGTTTGCGTGCCGCTACTGATTGAAAAAAAGATCACGGGAATGATTGTTCTGGGAAATAAAATCACTCAAGACCCGTATTCCCGCGAAGATTTATTGCTATTGGCCAGCCTGGCTAATCAGGCATCGATTGCCTTAAAAAATGCCGAATTATATTCGCAAGTCCACGACCTTTCCCATAATCTCCAAAGCAAAGTCAACGAACAAACGGCGGCATTAAGAAAAGCTTACGAGGAGTTGCGGGCTCTCGATAAAAGCAAATCGGAATTCATATCGATGGCTTCCCATCAATTAAGGACGCCGCTTTCCGCAATCAAGGGTTATGTTTCCATGATTCTGGAAGGGAGTTATGGGAAGTTATTGCCCATTCAGCAGGAAAAATTAACTAATGTTTTCCTTTCTAATGAACGGCTTATTAAAATTGTCGACGATTTATTAAATATTTCCAAAATTGAATTGGGAAAAATGGAATTACAGAAAGTCCCGACACAAATATCAAGCCTCTTAATAAGCTGTTATGAAGAAATGGAATCGGCGGCGCGATTAAAGGGGCTGGAATTCGTAATTATCAAACCTGAACGGGAGATGCCGATAATTATCGTTGATGATCTTAAAATCCGTCAGGTGGTAACCAACCTTCTCGACAACGCCATTAAATACACCCGCGCCGGAAAGATAACGTTGGCATACAAACGTACCAACGGGCATATTCTGATATCCGTCAACGATACCGGCGAAGGAATTGATAAAGAAGAGCTGGAAAAAGTATTTACCAGCTTCACCCGCGGCGTTGCCGGAATTAATATGTTCATCGAAGGAGCCGGCTTGGGATTATATGTTGCCAAAAAATATCTGGAGCTTCATAACGGCAGAATTTGGGGCGAATCAAGAGGAAGGGGGATGGGTTCAACTTTTTATATCGAATTGCCGATCGTTTAAAAATCCGTCATGAATCTAAAAAATCCGCGAAAACTATCCTCGCGGGTTTTTGTCTAAATTATCGTAGCGTCGCGATTTTCTCTTTTAACCTTTTAAATTTCAGTTCGTAAAGGGATTTGGTTTCAACGTATTGCTTAAAGGCGTAGGCCCTTTGCCGGGCGAAAATTAAATTGTCTTTGACATAAAGAATCAGGCAGTTTTGGAAAATAAAAAACATAATAAAAAAGAAGGGGGATTGTTTCCCCATTTTTTTGTTTTATTTACAAAAACAATCTTTTATTTCCACCCGGACATTCTTAAAATCTCATCCGGCTTTATTTTTACAATATTCCTCCAAGATATCTCGGGATATTTCTCAAGAAAACTTTTTACGATTTGGTAACCTAATGCGTATCCAGTCCAAAGAGGATATCTCCCCTTTTCGTAAAAAATATCCCGATATGTTACAGAATTTTTTGAATTAAGCACTTTTTTGACTTTTGGCCAAATTTTTCGGCAGGCATCTTCCGATAAAGCAATGGCAAAAGGAGTAACTCCTCCAAAAAGGTTGACAGAAAAAATCTCGGCCAGTCCTTCGGCAATAATATTGTCCTTAATGACCCACTGCCAGTTTTTATTGTATTCATCGGTAATAATATGGAACAACTCATGGGCAATATTTTTTTTAAGATTGGCGTTGAAGTTTTTTATCCTTAAGGAATCCGGGTGAAGATAAATATGTAAAATATAGTTATTGGCTGGCGCAAACCCGCTAATTCCAGACAATCTTTTTTTAATGAAATCGCTAAAAGTTGGAAAAACAAAAATATGTATAGTTTTTTTAATCGACAGGTGCTTTTGGCATTTTGATAGACAGTTTTCGATCAACGAAATAATTTTTCGTTTCGATAGTCGCAGAAATACTGAATATCTCTTCCGCAGATTTGGTCTGGATTTAGGATCAAAAATATACTTTTCCAGAATCACTTCGAGTTCGTTTTTATTCTTCAGTCCGGCGTAATCGCCTCCTATTTTCTTCGTGTCGTCCGCGAGTTCACTTATGAACCAGCGTGTGTTCTTACTTTTTAGTGTTTTTATGATCGCAGGAAAATATATTTTAGCGATTATTTTCTTATCTTGTTTTATTAAACATGTTTCCATAATTTTTTTGAAATATTTATCGTATTTTATATATAATAACAGCCAATAATTTAAAAAAGAAGGGGAAGCCGTAGGACGACTTCCCCCTTGTGAGATTGCGGCAGGTGATTAGTTTCCTACCGCTACCTACCTCGGAGCGCTTGGCCGGCCATGTCCTGGGGTGCCGCTTTGCTTGCCCCCACTACCACTCTTGCCACTGCCAGGCGCTCCTCCGCCACCTTTGGTGCCGCCACTACCGCCCTTGGCACCACCACCACTGCTTCCACCCTTACCGCCGCTGCTACCGCCTTTTCCCATTTCTCTACCTCCTTTTGGTTAGAGATACTTATATCGTTTGTCATCAAGCGGCGTAAACTTGGGGACAACGATACTGTCTTTCCAATATCACCCCCCGTTTTTGTCAAGAAGACGTAACACAGGCTCAACAAGCAAGCGCAACACTTAAATTTTTAGTGGATAATAATTGTAAGAATAAAAAAAGAGGGAATATCTTGCCCGTTTCTTTTTTTGTTTTGAAATATCTTTACAAGAACGATTATTTATGTCCAAATAGAGTTAGAAAGGAGGGAAGGTGAAAAATTTCTTTTTTCGATGGTTGCTTCGTGTGGCAACCATGACAAAACCCCTCTACGTTGAGGGGCAAGAGCCGGTGGCAACGCCGGCGAACTTTAAGACAATTCTCGAGTTGAGTCTCGAGAATCAAAATATGCCGGGATTGGTCTCGGCGTATCGGACGGTTTTTGCCGAACCGCCTTGGAACGAGTCTTGGACCGCGCAAGCGGTTCAAGAAAAAATTGCCCGAGAGGTGACGGACGACCTCTCGTTTCTGACTCTGATGCTCGGCCCCAACGAGGCCGAGGTTCACGGCTTCTCTTGGGGAGCCGTAATCAGAGCGGACAACCTGCTCGCTAGGGTTACTCTGGCTCTTGACAAAGAGCCGGACGACTTGAAGGGGCTGGTTACGGCCTTAAATAGACGAGGCGTTGAGCGCCTTGTCTATTTTGACGAGTTTGCGATTTCTGCCTCGGCCAGGGGCGGAATCGAACCCGTCCGATTTCTTTTCAGGCCAGGGTTATCTCTTGGTCGAAAAGAAAACGCTAGAGGGGTGCTCTTCTGGAGCACACCTCAATCGAAAATTGTTCCCCTGGCCCGGCTGATGGGCTTTGAGTTCATCTTTGAGACCCAGATGGGGAAGCTTCCAGTCGGGTTTCTGTTTACCCCCGACTTGGAAGCGATGCTGAAAGTAACTCAATCTTTCAGCACCAAAAGCG
>CAZUEG010000036.1:0-6547 GCA_964619495.1 uncultured Candidatus Saccharibacteria bacterium
GGAGCTAAGGTATTGTCTTTGGAGGGGGGATTTGTTAACTTGGAGATGCCCTCAACGGAAGTCAGAAAGGTATCGGCAAACTGTTATGCGTCAATTGGCGCGGTATCCTACCCGGAGCATCGTTTCCGAAACTTAAGAAAAGCCGGAATCAGGCGGCATATGGGAATCAGGCCGCGAGTTAGAGGAACGGCGATGAATCCGGTAGACCATCCGCATGGAGGCGGAGAGGGGCGGACCGGAATCGGGATGAAGCATCCCAAAACCCCGTGGGGAAAGCCGGCGATGGGCGTTAAGACTCGCAAGAAGAAAAAGTGGACAAAAAAGTATATTGTGCAAAGAAGAAGAAAGAAAAAATAGACTTAAATCAAAATAAAAATATCGTCGTAAAAATATCAGCTTTCAAAGAAATTCATGTCAAGAAGCTTGAAAAAAGGGCCATTCGTGTCCGAAAGGCTAATAAAAAAAATTGCCGGTAAAAGACCGGATCCGAAATTGATTATTAAAACCTGGGCGCGTTCATCAACGATTGTCCCGGAAATGATCGGGTTTACTTTCGGCGTTCATAACGGAAAACAATTTTTATCCGTACTGGTTAACGAAGAAATGGTCGGTCATAAATTGGGGGAGTTTTCGCCGTCAACGAAATTTCAAAGACATGGCGGGAAGATCCAGAGAGACCTGGAATCCAAAGTCGCGCAAAATGACGCAAATAAGGTTAAAGAAGCGGCAAAGTAATTTGTCTTACGTTAATTTATGCCAGTTACTGCCAAATTAAAAGAATTGAAAATTGCTCCGCGTAAAGTCCGCCTGGTAGCGGAATTAATCCGCGGAAGAAGCGTTAAGGAAGCCCAGGGTCTTCTCCGGTTTACGGTTAAAAAAGGATGCTTGCCGGTACTGAAGCTTTTGAATTCGGCAGTCAGTAGCGCGAATAACAATTCCTACCTGAAAGAAAAAGAACTTTTTATTGCCAAGATATTTGTTGACGAGGGGCATAAACAGCGGAAGTTTCGCGCTCGGGCGCGCGGCACGGCTTCGTTTATTAAAAAACGAAGCTCCCATGTGACAATTATTCTTGATGCCAGGGGCGATCAGCCCACAAAGGAAGATTTGTCCGTTAAAGCCATAGAAAAGACAAATAAAACGGAGCCGGAGAAAACAAAAAGAATCAGAACAAAAGTAAGCGTAAAATCATCAGCCTTACAAAAGAAAAATATCGTCGGGATAGGCAGTTCAAACAAAATATTCCGGCGCAAAGCTTTTTAAAAGCGATAAGCCGGTTTAAATATGACACACAAGGTCCATCCAAAATCATTTCGCATTAAAGAAACAGCCGATTGGGTTACCCGCGGTTTTTATGGGAATAACTTTACCGAATACCTTAAAGAAGACTTGGCGATCAGGCGATATTTTGAGAAAAAGAAAAGAGGAACGGGGATCGACCAGGTGGAGATTGAACGATATCCTCGAAAAGTAAATATTATTATATCGAGCGCCCGTCCGGGGCTTTTAATCGGCCGCGGCGGCGAGGGAGCGGAGGTCATTAAAAAAGAGATAGAAAAAATATTAAATAAGATAAAATACCCCGTCACCGTTAAAAGAAGCGTTACTGAAAGAGAGATCCGCATTGAAGTTAACGAGGTCAAGGATATGTGGTCGTCGGCATCTTTATCCAGCCAGTGGGTTAGCCAGGAGCTTGAAAAAAGAATGCCTTTTCGCCGGGTTATTAAGGATGCCTTGGAAAAGATTACTTCCCAGCGCGGCGTTGAGGGAGCAAGAGTGGAAGTTGCCGGCCGGCTAAACGGCGCTGATATCGCCCGAACCGAATGGCTTAAGAAGGGAAAATTGCCCCGGCAAACAATTCGCGCGGTAATCGACTACGCCCAGGCGAGCGCGTATTGCACGTATGGGGTAATCGGCGTTAAGGTTTGGATATATAAAGGACAGAAATTTTAGTTTAATATTATGCCGATATCACTGCCAAAAAGAGTCAAGCACCGGAAATGGTTCAAGGGAAAAAGCCGGGGCGTTGATAATCGGGCCACCGAGCTGAATTTCGGAAGCTATGGCTTGAAAAGCTTGGGAACGAAATGGGTAACCTCCCGGCAAATCGAAGCCGCAAGGCGGATTATCATCCGTTATTTGAAAAAAGGCGGCAAGCTGTGGATCCGTATTTTCCCGCAAAAACCGGTTACCAAAAAAGGGACAGAAGTGGCAATGGGCGGCGGCAAGGGAGGGGTTGATCACTATGTTTTTCCAATCCGCCCCGGACGGATAATATTCGAACTTGATGGGCTGAAAGAGATGGAGGCAAGAAAAGCGTTGGGTAAAGCCGGCGATAAGCTGCCGATAAAAACCAAGTTTATCATCAAAGAACAATAATCTGATCAGTTAATATGAAAATTGACGAGTTGCGGCAAAAAACAGTCGGCGAACTGAAAACATTCCTGAACGAAGAGCGTGATCGGATGCGGGATGAGCGGTTTAATCTGTATAGCGGCAAAAAAAAGAATATCAAAATCATTCACGATGGGAAACTGTTGATTTCCCGGATTATGACGGTTATCAGAGAAAAAGGATAAAGGAGAAAATTAAAGGATCAAATCGAAATAGGAAAAATATGCCAAAAAAGAGATACAATGGCGTAGTAGTGTCGAATAAAATGACGAAGACGGTGGTCGTTAAAGTGGAAAGCGTCAAAGAACACCCGAAATATAAGCGGCACTATCTGACACATAAAAAGTACAAAGCCCATCTGGCCGAAGGCTCTTGCAATGTCGGCGACAAGGTAACGATTGAAGAGTGCCGACCGATTAGCCGTGATAAAAAATGGAAAGTGGTAAAATAACCGCAAGGATAGCCAAATATGATACAGCCGAGATCGATGTTAAAAGTTTGCGATAATTCGGGAGCGAAAGTGATCCAGTGTTTTACGGTATTGGGGGGGACAAGGCGGCATTATGCGCAATTGGGAGACGTAATCGTTGCTGTTGTCAAAGAGGCGGAACCGCGGCGTCCCGTTAAGAAGCATGAAGTTGTCCGCGCCGTTATTGTCCGCCAGAAGAAAACTTATCGCCGCCTGGACGGTTCTTATATCCGATTTGACGATAATGCGGCGGTTATTCTTGATGCGAAAACAAAAGAACCGAAAGGAGGAAGGATATTCGGGCCGATTCCCAGAGAATTGCGGGAAAGGGGGTTTGGGAAAATTATCAGCTTGGCGGTAGAGATAGTGTAAACTGCCGTTCATTAATCATTAATCCGTCGGTTTAATAATAAAATCGGTATGAAAGTGAAGAAAGGAGACAATGTGATCATCATCTCCGGAAAGGATAAGGGGAAGAAAGGAAAGGTTCTTAAGGTTCTGCCAAAAACAGAACGGGTTCTTATTGAGGCGGTTAATATTCACAAAAGACACCTGAAGCCGAAGAAGGCCGGAGAAAAAGGCCAAATTGTCGAACGGCCGGGGTATATTCACGTCTCCAATACTCAAGTAATTTGTCCGAAGTGCGCGAAACCGAGCCGGTTGGGTTATCGCATTGAAGGGGCGAAGAAATACAGGTTTTGCAAAAAATGCCGGCAGGAGATATAGCGCAAGCTTTGTAAACATAACGCGTTTTTGATGAAAGATAAGTGTTTAATAAGGATATGAATTTAAGGGAAAAGTATAAAAAAGAAGTGGTTCCGGAAATGAAAAAGAAGTTCGGATACAAAAGCATTATATCGGTTCCTAAAATTCTTAAGGTGACAGTAAATACCGGCTTTGGGAAAATGGTTTCCGGGAAGACGGGGGACGACCTGAAAAATACGACCGAGGCGATTGTCAACGATTTAGAAAGTATTACCGGCCAGCATCCGACGGTAACTCGGGCGAAAAAATCAATCGCCAGTTTCAAGTTGAGAATGGGAATGCCGGTCGGAGCGGCGACTACCTTAAGAAAAGGCAAGATGGAAGACTTCATCAAGCGTCTTAATGATGTTGTTCTTCCCCGATCCCGTGATTTTAGAGGGATTGATCCCAAGGCGTTTGATAAGAACGGCAATCTGACAATCGGAATTAAAGAACAAATTATTTTCCCCGAAGTTTATTCCGAAAAAGTCCGTAATATATTCGGGCTGGAAGTGACGGTAGTAACTTCCGCGAAAACCAAAGAAGAGGGTATAGCATTATTAAGGCTAATGGGATTTCCCCTAAGACCGTAGTTAATAAAATATGGCCACTGAAGCGCAAATAGCCAGGTCGCTGAAAAAACCGAAATACTCAAGCCGAATAAGCAGGCGATGCTTAAGGTGCGGCAGAAAACACGGATTTTTAAGGGCATTTGGGTTGTGCCGAATGTGCTTTCGGGAAATGGCAAACCGCGGAGAGATTCCCGGAGTTAAGAAGTCAAGCTGGTAATAAGTCAATTTTTAATTTGAAATTTATAATTAACTTAATATGACCGATCCAATCGCCGACCTGCTTAATAGAATAAGAAACGCTCAAGCTGTTTTGAAGCCAACGGTGGAAATTCCGTATTCCGACCTGAAGTTTGAAATTTTAAAAATAATGGAAAACGAAGGATTGGTCGAGAAATTGGAAAAAAGGGGAAAACGCGTCAAGCGGTCAATGGAAATTACTTTGAAATACGAAAACGGCGCTACCCCGCTCATTTCCGGATTAAAGCGGGTTTCCCGCCCGGGACAGCGGATTTATCTGCGCCATAAAGAAATCAAACCGGTCCGCGGCGGTTATGGATTTAGCATCATTTCAACTCCCAAGGGATTGATGAGCGATAAAAACGCCAGAAGAGCGAAACTTGGCGGAGAAATCCTTTGCGAGGTTTGGTAATCAGTTGTTAAATGCGGTAATCAGAAATTAACAGGTCTATGTCTCGAATTGGAAAAAAACCAATTATCATTCCCACTGGCGTCGAAGTGAAAGTTACTGAAATAGGAATCGACGTAAGGGGACCGAAGGGCGAATTGGGGATGAAGTTGCCAAGGGGAGTTTCTGTTGATATCCAGGACGGGGTTATTAGTGTCAGGCCGATTACCGAGACCAAGCAAGACCGTTCTTCGTGGGGTACTTGCCGGGCGAAGATCGCTAACTTGATTAATGGAGTTACTGGTGGCTATGAAAAAAAATTAGAGATCGAAGGCGTGGGCTATCGGGCGGTTGTTGAGGGGAGCGAACTGGTTTTGACTGTCGGCTTGACTCATCCGGTAAAAGTTGCCGCTCCCATAGGAGTCGCGTTCCTTGTCCAAAAAAATGTGATTACTGTCTCCGGAATTAATAAAGAGGCGGTTTCGCAGACCGCGGCTAAGATTAAGGCGGTAAAAGTTCCGGAACCTTATAAGGGGAAGGGAATCAGATATCAAGGAGAAAAGATTCGCCGGAAAGTGGGAAAGAAAGCGGCCGGCGCGACTACTAAATAATTTATCTGTCAGGATTTGTATAATAAATCGTTTTGAAATATCGTACCAGTATGCGGAAACAATCCAGAAAAATAAAGCGAGAAAGGCGTCACTTGCGGACAAAAGTTGCCATTACTAAAGACCGCGATCGAAAGCGGCTGGTTGTTTTTCGGTCGTTAAGCCACACCTATGCGCAGGTTATTGATGATATGAGCGGCAAAACTCTTGCTTCGGCAAGCGATATCGAGCTAAAAACAGAAAAGACCGTCGCCACCAAAGAAGGGCTTAAGGGAAAATGCGCCGTCGCTTATCGGGTCGGCCGGCTGATTGCCGAAAAGGCGCTTAAAAAAGATATTAAAACGGTTGTTTATGATCGCGGCGGATATCAATATCACGGGCGGGTAAAAGCTTTAGCCGACGGCGCCCGCGAAGGCGGTCTGAAATTTTAATTCATGATTCAATCGATTTTATCACAAAACGTTATGACAGATGAAAAAGATATTGTAAGCGGCGCCAATATAGCCAATGATCCTTTGAAGAAGGATGTAGCCGGCGTGGAAAACCGTGGACCATCAGCTGGTACAAGAAGTTTCCGTTCCCGAGTCGGCGGATCGTCAGCAAAACAGGCGGTTAATGCCATAGGGGGCGAATTTGATTCGCGGCTACTGGATTTGGCGCGCGTTGTCCGTGTCGCCTCGGGGGGCAAGAAAATGCGGTTCCGTGCTGTTGTTGTTGTCGGCAATAAAATGGGCAAGGTTGGGGTGGGCGTCAGTAAGGGCGCCGATGTCGCTCAAGCCGTAGATAAAGCAACGCGGGTCGCAAAGAAAAACGTAATTCTTGTCCCGATCGTCAACGATTCGATTCCTCATCAAGTTGATGCCAAATTCGGCGCCGCCAAAGTATTATTGCGTCCGCAACAGAAAGGCCGTGGTTTAGTGGCCGGCGGTACGGTTCGCGTAATTTGCAGCTTGTGTGGTATAAAAAATGTTTCGTCAAAAACCATCGGTAAAACCGGCAATAAGTTGAACAATGCTCAGGCGACGATTAAAGCGTTAAAAAAACTGAAAACAGGAAAGGCCAGATTTATACCAAAAAAAGATGTTTTTAATGAACAAGGCGTCGTGAACGAGAAGTAAATTACATATTTTTTTAA
>CAZUEG010000037.1:0-6519 GCA_964619495.1 uncultured Candidatus Saccharibacteria bacterium
TATTACGGGCGTACCGCTCGATAACTTGGTATTTTGATTCCGGCTCGGGGTCGGTGATTCTTTGGCCGCCGCGGATTTGCGCCAACGATTTCAAAGCGGTATTGTAATCCAGTTTTTTAAACTCAACATTCGGCCCGCCGGTGTCGGTATCTAAAATTGCCGTTTTATCCAACAGGTCTTTCGCTTTGGTGGTTGTGTCGAGAAGCGCAAGAAACAGATGCTCTACCGACATAAACTCATCGCCCATTTTTACCGATTCTTGGCGCGCCCGTTCCATTACCCGCGCTAAATCCTGGGTTAAATAAAACTGGCCGAATGTCGGCGGGACGGCGATAACCGGAAGCCGATCCAGCGATTCTTTGACTTTTTTCACCAGACCGGGAACATCAACTCCCATTCTTTGCAGGAGAGTAATGACAACGCTTTCTTCTTGTAACAACAAACTTAATAATAAATGCAGGGCATCTACCTGCTGCTGGTTTTTTTCCTGGGCAAGGTTTTGCGCCTGCATGACCGCCTCTTGGGCTTTATTGGTAAAATTCGCTCCGTTCATAATTATGGCTATTAGTGTTTCAAGTAAATTATCTCCGGTGATACGCAATCAGCGACGCCGGCAACTGCTGCTAGATGCCACTGATTCTATCATTTTCCCGTCAGTTTATACAGAAACATCAATGCTCCGTTGAGGCATTAATATTCCCCAATGTCCCGAGAACAGTTCTCGATACATTTATTCGGTGCGTTCGTCCAATACCGCTGATAGGATGATATTTTGATTATTTCTCAAGATCGAAATTTGGATCGTATCGCCCGGTTTATAATTTAAGAGAATCTTTGATAAAGAATTCTCGGCGGTAATCTTATCGCCATTAATTTCTAAAATAATATCCCCTTCTTTAATTCCCGCTTTATCGGCTGCCGACCCCGCGGTAACCGCCGCTTCGCCGTTCTCGCCTTTTTTCACCAAAGCGCCTTCATCAACGGCCAGGTTGTTATCTTTTTTGACCTTCTCGGTAATAGTAACATAACGCACCCCCAACAACGGATATGTTATTTTCCCCGATGCTTTTACGCTTTCAATCGCCCGCTTGGCTTTGTTAATCGGAATCGCGAACCCAATATTTTCCGCGCCGGAAGCGATTGCGGTGTTAATACCGATGACTTCGCCGCGCAGATTTAACAACGGACCTCCGGAATTTCCGGGGTTAATCGCCGCATCGGTCTGGATCACGTCCTGGATTGTTTCCGACATTCCGGCCCCCGTTGCCGTCACCGTCCGCCCTAACCCGGAAATTACTCCGACGGATACGGTATTTCGGAATTCTCCCAATGCGTTACCGATGGCAATCGCGCTTTGCCCGATCCTAATGCCATCGGAATCGCCAAGACGAGCTACGGAAAAAATTACTCCTGTATCGTCCTGGATTTTTAAAATTGTCAGATCCTGAAACGAATCTTTAGCCAATAATTTAGCCGGATACTTTTTTCCGTCATTAGTATATACGGTATATTCGGCGCTATTATCATTAACGACATGCTTGTTGGTAATCAGCATTCCGTCGGAAGAAATGATAAACCCGGTTCCGCCACCGATCTCTTTTTTCTCGGTTCCTTTTTGCCGATATTGTGGTACCTGAAAGTCAAAGCTGGGAAAACCGAAGTCCGGCATCCCTTCAAAGGGGTTAATATAATATTCTTCAAAAATCGGGACATCTTTAGAAACGATAATGCTGACAACCGCCGGCGAAGTTTCCTCGACGGTGTTGATTACCGCTTGTTCCTGGGTATTTTGGGCGACATATTTTCCGATTCCCTTTTCAGGAGCGCTTGGCGGATTGAAACGTTCTTTGATCCAGTTTTCGGCAATGCTTGGCAATTCGCTTTTCATTTTTTCATACGAAGCGACAAGCCGAGGATACAGATACAGGCCAAATAATACGCTGCCGATAATAACTAAATCAATCAACAAAAAGGCGATGACATAGCGTCCGTTTTTATTCGCCGGCTTTTTGCCGGTTATCGGTTCAACAGCCGTTTTTTTAGGGAAATCATAAATAGCCATATGTTTATATCGGATTAGATTACTACGAGTATTTTAACACGATTCTTTCATAATATGCCAGCAATATTTTATGCTGTCTGGTGGAGTAAAAAATTAAGTTGACAAATAGGATTTTTATGTTATTAAGTGACCAGGAGGCGAAATGAATAAAACAACCCTATCAACAACACCGGGATACATCCCGGTAATTTTGGTCGCCAGCATGCTGAACAGCGCGCTGGCAGGGGCGTTTATTGGACTCGGGCGACCTGCCCTCGGGGTCGCCGTCGCAATCATCAATACCACCTTAATGGTATTGATGGTCGTTTTTCGACCGAAAGAAGCCCGCGTTGGATAATGCGGAATCTAGCGAGAAGGCGGTTCTCTGACGGGGGCCGCCTTTTGCATTTTGTAGACAAAAATTACTTGTCAAGATCACGGCGTAACTTTAAGCAGCGACTTCGCTTCCTCCCACATTTCCGGATAACCTTTTTCCTTCATAAAGTACCACCACTCGCTCCCCCATAAATAAAACTCTGACATTCCCGTATTTTGCGCAAAGCGGATATTATCGCGGAAAAATTCCAAATTCATCGTTTTCTCCTGTTCCTCCAAGGAAACATCATACAAAAGCCGCGGTCCCCACGGTTCCGTCTGCAGTTCGCTGCAAATTACCGGCTTATTAAACAATACCTTGATTAGCCCCAGCTTAAGGCGGTAGTAAGCCGGGGGAAAGATATATTTGACGTAAGTGTTTCTTTCGGCAATCCATACCCGCCGGTATATTGTTGAACCGACGATGTCGCCAATCCTTGCCGCCCTGATCCACAACGACCACTCGCCGCTATCGGAAACAATAACCTGATGGCGGTTATCAAGAGCTTTCACCAGTTCGACCTCCCTTTTAAGAAAATCTTCATCGATCCACGGACATACCCCGAATTCCAGAAGCGGCTCATTTTCCACTTGCCAATATTCGATTGAAGGCAATTCCCGGTAGCGGATAACCGTTTGTTCTAATAACTTTAGGATTGCCTCCTGTTGTTCTTCCTTGGGCCGGTTTTTTGCCCAATCGGGCAAATGACACTCCGGCCAGCGGGAAGTTTTCATCCCGATTACAGGAATCAAGCGCGCTTGGTTTTCCGTAGCTGTCTTAACTTGCCAATCAAGATCGTCAAAGTCATATTTTCCTTCTTCCGGTTCGATCAAGTCCCAATGAACGGTGATTTTGATATTTTTGACTCCCAAATCGCCAACGATTGCCCGATAAGCATCTTTCCAGTCTAATCCTAATTGGCGGGCATGTTTCTGGGAAAAATTAACTCCCCAGATGAAGTTTTTCGGCGTCTCCGTGACAAACCATAAATAAAAAATCAGCGCTGAAAACAGAATGCCCAATATGACCAATAGGGAAACTATTGCCGTTAATCTTTTATTTGCCATATTAAAACGCCAGAAGAGCCAGGCCGGCGATGATTATCGTCACGGAAAACGTTTTTGTAATCAGCGTTTTCTTGGTGATGTCTTCTCTGATTATATCGGGAAAAAAGCGGGACAGGAAAATAGTAATCACGAGAATGCACACATATTGGATTCCGGCCATGGCGTTGATAATCGTAACGTATTTGATCTTTGAAAAATAGACGGCGATATTCTGCATCAACCCGGCAATGACGACCAGCGCCTGGTTGATAAAGAATATTATCGTCCCCCAATTGCTTTTTTTCACCGTAACGGCCGGCTTTAAGACCCTGCCGATAAACGCCTTTGCCGTATCGCGGACTTCTTTGTCAATTAATAATACTAGGGCGCTGATCAAACACCCGATCCGGATAAATATCAAGGCCGAGATAAACGATTGCCCTTCATAAGACACTTTGGTAAGCACGGCAGCTAACGCCATCATTATCGCCGCCACAGTCGGCAGGATAAAAATTGATAAAGAAAATTTGGCTTTTTTATAAGCAATAGAAACACTGCCGATAATCAAAAGAACTAGGGCAAGTATTTCCTTGGAACTTAACGATCCTTTATCGCCGAAAAACGCCAGGACAATTAAGAGGATGAATATCGGCATAAGCCCCCCGTAAATCGGCATTACCCGCGACGTTTCGTACCGCTTCAGGGATTCATAAAAAACCAACAAAGCCGGCGTTAAAATTATTCCCGCTATTAAGGCGGCAGCGATTTGAAAAATCGTGAGACGGGAAACATCGACAAAGAAGATTGCCGGAATAACCAAAGCTCCCAGAATGCCGGTGATGAACGCGTATATTTTAGGCGACAACAACGTGCCTGTCAGAAGAAACTTATCGATTACCGCCGTTATCCCAAAAAGGACGTAGGAGGCAATTGCCAGAATCAGCCAAGCCATATCGGTTGATTAAGCTTCTAAACAATTATTTTTAGCGATATCGGCATAATAGTAGCCGCTTAAACGAACTTTCCTTTCTTGCGTTAAATAGTCAATATTCACCAAACCAAAACGCATCTTCGTGCCATGGGCCCATTCGAAGTTATCGGTTAACGACCAGTAATAATATCCGCAGACATCGGCGCCGTCTTTGATTGCCCGATGAACCCACAATAAATGGTTGTGGATAAAATCGCGGCGCAATAAATCTTTATCGTCGGCAACGCCGTTTTCTGTAACATATATCGGCAGGCGGTATTTAGTGACGCCCATAATCACGCGGTAAATACCCTCGGGATATATCTCCCACCCCATATCGGTCGTTTTACTTTCACTTTTTGAGGGGAAGGGAAACCGGACAAGGCGATGAATGTAATAATTAACGCCGATATAGTCGAGGTTGCGTCTTATGCGGTCAAGAAAATAAATATTCCACAAATAATGCTGCAGTTGCGCCGAGAGGCGGTCGAAAAAGTTGTTCCGCCGCTCCGGTTCAAAATAAAACATATTATGAGCGATGCCGATAACCGCTCGGCCCGATGATAAGGATTTAATTTTCCGATACGAGGCATTGTGCGTCCGAACCAAATTATTCATCACCTTAAAAGAAGCGGCTACCGTTTTAATCGCTTCCGGATACTTATCTAAGGGAACACCCTCAAGACTTTCTTTCTGCCAGCCGTTCAGCAAGGGGACGATTGAATACGAATAAATCATCGGTTCGTTTACGGTAATCCACAGATCCACCATGTCGCCAAGCTCGAGAAACACCTTTTCCGCAAAACGAACGAAATGGCCAATCATTTCGGGATTGCCAAATCCTCCTATTTTTGCCGCCCAATCGGGTAAGGTGAAATGGTGAAGGGTCACCATTACTGCCACCTTTTGCGCTTTTAGCGATTCAAGCATCTTCCGGTAATGAGCAAATTCGTCCTGATTAAAACGTCCGGGTTCCGGTTCCAGCCGCGCCCATTCGACGGACATTCGGTACGCGTTTAAGTTAAGTTTTTTAAGGAGCGAGAAATCTTCTTCATATCGGTGATAATGATCGCAAGCCAAGCCGGCCGGATATTTTTCTGCCCAGTCATTATTCAAAATTCCGCCCTCGATTTGATAGGCGGCGGTTGCCGCACCCCATAAGAAATCTTTTGGAAACTCGCAAATCATTGCCAAAATAATTAACGGCTCCATTTTACCATATTTATCCGCCAAGGAACTTAAGCTGTTCGTTTTTCTTTAAACGCCAGGCAATGTAGCCGATTATCAGATAGCAGATTACTAAAACCCACGGCGGGGTATTAACAATATTAACCGATGCTAGGGGTAGCGATGCCATTAGGCGGACGACCGTCAAAATATAGCTTGAAAAAAGCCAGGCAAACCAAGATACGATCTGTCCGATAGTCAAGGAAACCGTGGATATAAAAACGGCGATAAAGCCGATGATGGTGAGAATCGGGACCAAAGGGACAATAAGAATATTACTGATCGGCCCCAAAAAAGACAATCTTCCGAAGTTGTAAACAATTACCGGCAGGGTGAATATCTGCGCCGATAATGTTGCCGAAAGCGTCGTTCTTACCGACAGGACATTGGGCAGTCTTTTTAATCGGTTATTGATAAACGGCTCAAAATATATCAGTCCGAGCATTGCCAGAAATGATAACTGAAAGCCGCTATCGGATTTCAATATTAACGGATTAATGATTACCATAATTACCGCGGCAAATAATAGCGAACGAACGGGGCGGGCGTAGCGTCCGAATAGCTGGGCGACAAACATAAAAATTGCCATTATTCCGGCGCGGATCGCCGACGCCGGCGCACCAACCATTAAAACATATAAAACGACGACGATCGCCGCGATAATTAAAGCGTGGCGCCTATAGAGACCGAGGTACAGGATAAAATCAAGGACAATAAACGAAATCAGGGTAATATTCATCCCGGAAACGGCAGTGATGTGGCGGGTGGCCGTTATGTTGAACCGATCTTGCCAAGCTTCTGAAAAACCGGAATCGTCGCCGAACATCAGTCCCATCAGCAGCGCTGATTGGGGCGGCGA
>CAZUEG010000038.1:0-6514 GCA_964619495.1 uncultured Candidatus Saccharibacteria bacterium
TAAAGATTAAAGGCGCGCCCGCGCGGCGGCGATAAATATCATTCCTACGACGACCGGCGCCGCCAAGGCAATCGGCAATGTCATTCCGGAACTTAAGGGGAAATTAGACGGTATCGCTTTTCGCGTTCCCACACCGACGGTGTCGGTTCTCGATCTGATTTGCCTGACCGAAAAGAAAACCACCACCCAAGAGGTAAATTTTTTACTTAAAAAAGCGTCGCAGACAGAAGGGTTTAAGAAGATATTGGGAGTTGAAGATGCCCTGCTTGTCTCGTCAGATTATATTGGCAATACCTTTTCAGCGATTGTTGACTCGTCATTAACGATGGTTAAAGAAAACTTGATTAAAGTTGTTGTCTGGTATGACAACGAGTGGGCTTATGCCACTCGGCTCGCCGAGCTTACCGAAATTATTGCCCGAAAGATCAGTTGATTAATCGCTATTTTACAATAAAAACGGGGATTGCCCGTTTTTGTTTACTCTGCGTCTTTCTTCTATGATGATTTTTTGGTATAATAGTCAATCAGATTATAGGCAAAGTTGCTGGTATCAGGTCGTGATAAAATTAGTGATAACAAGCTAAAACTATCAGTTAATAAAATGGGAAAATACATTTTGAAATATTCGGAAATATCTTATAAAGATGTTCCTTTGGTGGGAGGAAAAAATGCTTCGCTTGGAGAGATGTATCGTACTCTGACAAAAAAGGGGATTAATGTTCCCGATGGTTTTGCAATTACCAGCGCGGCATACTGGTATTTTTTAAAGGCTAATGGAATCGATACGCAAATCGTTGAATTGTTTAAAAAGCTTGACGCTAAAAATATAAAAAACTTGGAACAGACAAGCGCCGCTTGCCGGAAATTAATCCTTGAAGCATCATTTCCTGAAGACCTGAAAGAAGAGATTCTTGACAATTATCATGAGCTTTCAAAACAATACGGGAAACCCGACTTAATCGTTGCCGCCCGTTCATCGGCAACCAGCGAGGATTCGGCTTCGGCGTCATTCGCCGGCCAGCACGAGACATATTTGAACGTAAGAGGAGACAAAGAGCTGCTGTTAATGGTAAAAAAATGCATTTCATCGCTGTTTCTTAGCCGAGCGATTGCTTATCGCGAAGAGCTGAAATTTGATCATATGAAAATCGCCTTATCAGTTGGCGTTCAAAAGATGATTCGTTCCGACCTTGCGTCTTCGGGAATCATTTTTACCTTGGATACGGAAACCGGCTTTAAGGGCGTTGTGTCGATAAACAGCATTTGGGGAGTGGGAGAAATGATTGTCAAAGGACTGATTACTCCTGACCAATTTTATGTTTTTAAGCCGACGCTAAAACACGGTTATAATGCCATCATCACGAAAAATTTAGGCCGGAAGAATAAAAAATATGTGTTTGGTAAAACCGGATTGAGAGAAGTGTCGGTTTTAAAAGAGCAGTCGCTTAAATTTTCGTTAACCGACAAAGAAGCGTTAATTTTGGCAAAATGGGCATGCTTAGTCGAAGAACATTACGGCCGGCCGCAAGATTTAGAATGGGCGAAAGACGGAGAATCTGGTGAATTATTTATCGTCCAGTCGCGGCCGGAAACGGTATACGGAACGAAAGCCGGAGAATTTTATAAGGAATATCGGCTTAAAATAAAAAGCAAACCGTTTCTCACGGGCATTGCCGTAGGGAATAAGGTGGGTTATGGCCGGGCGCATATTATAAGTAGCGTAAAAAAAATCGGCGAATTTAAAAAAGGAGAAGTGTTAATCACCACAATGACCGATCCCGACTGGATGCCGATTATGAGAATTGCCTCGGCGATTGTTACCGACGAAGGGGGGAAGACAGCTCATGCGGCAATTGTCAGCCGGGAATTGGGAATCCCATGTATTGTCGGAACGAAAGAAGGAACGAAAATATTAAAAAACGGCGAGATGGTTACCATTGATTGCACTCAAAGCCTTGTTGGCGGAATCTATCGCGGTAAAGTTCCTTATACGATGAAAAAATACCGGCTGGCGGACATCCAAAAGCCGCCGGTAAAGGTTATGCTTAATGTGGGAATTCCCGATATGGCCTTCCGCGATTCGTTTCTGCCTAACGATGGCGTCGGTTTGGCGCGAGAAGAATTTATTATTGCGGAAAAGATAAAAATTCACCCCTTGGCGCTTTATCATTACAGCCGGATTAAAAACACCGTCCTTAAGAAGAAAATCGACGAGATTACGGTTGAGTATCGCGATAAAAAAGAGTATTTTATAAAGGAGCTGGCCGAAGGAATCGGCCAGATAGCGGCAGCGTTCTATCCAAAGGAAGTGATCGTCCGGCTGTCGGACTTTAAGACAAACGAATACCGCAATTTAATCGGCGGCGATTTATACGAAAAAGAAGAATCCAATCCGATGATTGGTTTTCGCGGTGCGGTACGCTATCTCGATAAAGAATATGAACCGGCATTCATGATGGAGTGTCGGGCGCTTAAAAGAGCGCGCGATATATTCGGACTGAAAAATATTTCATTTATGATTCCCTTTTGCCGGACTCCGGAAGAAGGCCGCTGTGTTCTGGAATTAATGAAAAAATACGGCTTAATCTCGAATATCAAGCCGCGGCCGAAGGACGATCCTAAAGTCTATGTGATGTGCGAGATTCCTTCAAACATTATTCTTGCCGACGATTTTTTAAAACTTTTTGACGGAATGAGCATCGGATCTAACGACTTGACGCAATTGGTATTGGGATTAGACCGCGATAGCGCAAGGCTTCCTCTGGTTGGCGACGAACGTAATCCTGCCGTAAAGGCAATGATCACTGATGTCATAAAAACTTGCCGGAAACGGAAAAAATATATCGGTATTTGCGGTGAAGCGCCGTCAACTTTTCCCGACTTTGCGCAATACCTGATAAACAAAGGGATTACAAGCATTTCCCTGAATCCTAATAGCATAATTTCCACAATGATCAGTTTGGCGAAAAATAAAAAGAGATAGCCCAATCGGTTTGCGTGATACGTATCGAGAACAGTTCTCAAGAAATTGTTCAGGTAGTTATTAAGATTTATGGTATCAAATTTTTACGACAAAATTGCCAAAAAACTTGGAGGATACGGTTACGGGGCCAGTCCTCAATATACAAGCGAGTATCCGTCAGGCGAGCCCGAAAAAGTTTTTAAGGAAAAGATTTTAGGATTGGCTTCAAAAGATAAAATAGCATTGGATATCGGTTGCGCTGACGGTAAGTTTACTCTTTCTGTTGCTCCTGCTTTCAAAAAAATATATGGAATCGATACTTCAAAGGTAAATTTAGATATAGCAAAAAACCATGGCGGGGATAGAAAGAGTAAAAATGTTGAATACTCGCCACAAGATGCAAGCCGTACTTTATTTAAGGATTCATTTTTCGATATAGCATATTGCAGAAGAGGGCCATCTTTTTATAAAGAGTGTCACAGGATTCTTAAGACAAAAGGATATTACCTTCAAATTGGAATAGGCGAGATGGATACGATAGAACTTAAAGAAATATTCGGTAAAGGGCAGGGATACGGAAAATGGAATAAGTCAGTATTGGACGAGGGATCAAAAGAACTTCAAGAACTCGGTTTTAAAGTTATTTTTGCGAAAAACTATCACTATTTTGAATATTATCCTTCTTATAAAGAGTTTGATTTATTTTTACAGGGAGTTCCCATTTTCGAAGATTTTGATTCAGAGAAAGACCGGCCGTTGTTGGAGAGCTATGTTAAAAAATTCAACACCAAAAAAGGAATCAAATTATCAAGACACCGGGTCGTATTTGAGGCCAGGAAAGAACGATAATAGATGTCCCGGAAGATTCGTTAAGAGTAAGTAATTGTTGGGAAAAAAGTCAGTTTTTTGTTATAATTCCAGTATAAACAAAGATTATATATGACCTACGATATTATTACTTTCGGTTCGGCAACAAGGGACATTTTTTTAAATATTGACGGACTCAAGGTCATTAGGGGTAAATCAATTACCGGCGAGCTTTTGGCTTTGGCCTTTGATTCAAAGGTTCCGGTGAAAGAGCTTTATGTTAAGACCGGCGGCGGCGGAACAAACACTGCCGTTACTTTTAGAAACCAGGGCTTTAGAGTTGCTTATTGTGGGGTGGTTGGCAATGACAAGATGGGCGAGGAAGTGGTTGATGATTTGGAAAATAGGGGAGTTGATTGTTCTTTAATTTCTTTTATAAAAGGAAAACAAACCAACTGTTCGGTTATCTTAAGTTCTCCGTCTCTTTATCGGACTAATTTAGTTTATCGGGGAGCCTGCGGCTTTTTAGAATAGTATAATATCTTTTTTAACAGGTTAAAAGCAAAATGGTTTTATTTTGCTCCTTTCGCCGATAAAAATACCGCGCTTTTTATGTCTTTGGTTAATTTTGCCTTTAAAAACAAAATAAAAGTGGCCGTTAACCCGGGACTATCACAATTATTGCTGTCATCGGTCAGATTGAAGGAGTTCCTTTCGAAAACCGATATTTTAATTCTTAATCAGGAAGAAGCGTCTCAACTAGTAAAAATACCTTATCAGAAAGAAACGGATATTTTTAAAAAAATAGACAAGCTTTGTCCAGGAATCGCGATAATGACAAAGGGCGGAGAAGGGGCGGTTGTCTCTGATGGCAGGTATCTTTATTCGGCGCCTTCGTTAAAAAAGGATATTAAGTTAATAGATGCTACCGGAGCCGGCGACGCTTTTGCGTCCGGTTTTGTTTCCGGTTTCATCAGGTCAAAAGATATTAAATATGCAATTCAGTTGGGAATGGCAAATTCGGCCGGCTGTCTTTTGAGGTGGGGCGCGAAAGAAGGATTACTAAAAAAAGGAGATAAGTTTTCTCTGGTTAAAGTTACGGTGAATAAGTGCGGTAATAATAATTGTCTAATTAAATAAAATAGTCTTTAATGAAATATTCACTTAACCGATATTTTAAAAAAGCGCAAACCGAGCATTGGGCAATCGGGCAATTCAATTTTTCTACCCTCGAGCAGCTAAAAGGAATTATTCTTGCCGCTAAAGATTTAGAGGCGCCGGTTATCGCCGGTACGTCCGAAGGAGAGAGCCGTTTTTTTGGGATAAAAGAAGCGGTATCTCTCGTTAGAAATGCCCGCGAAGAGTATCAGGTGCCGGTTTTTTTGAATCTTGACCATGGCAAGGATATGCGGTATCTTGGGGATGCTGTTAGGGCCGGTTATGATGCGATCCATATCGACGGATCGTCATTGCCATTCAAAGATAATGTCATCCTGACAAAGAAGGTAATTGCGTTAAAAGGAAGCCATGGGGTTGTTGTTGAGGGCGAAATTGGGCATATTTATGGGGGTAGCGAAGTACATTCAGGAGAAGCATTGATTGACAGGAATGAATCTACTGATCCCGAAATAGCCGCCGATTTTGTAACAAGAACCGGAGTTGATTCTTTGGCGGTAATGGTCGGCAATGTCCATGGCGTTTATGAAAAAATGCCGGAAATCGATCATAATCGCTTAATAAATATCTGCAAACGAGTAAAGTCGTTTCTTGTTTTTCACGGAGGGTCGGGTGTCTCCGATTGCGAAATCGAAAAAGTAATCAGTGAGGGAATTGTAAAAATAAATATTAATACAGAATTAAGGGTTGCTTGGCGGGACGCGGTTAAGAGGGGGATGACCGCCAATGAAAACGAAGTCAAGCCGTATAAAATACTGGCCGGCGTTTCCGAAGCGGTTAGGGATGTGGTAATGGCTAAAATAAAACTCTTTGGAAGCCAAAAAAAGATTTGATAGGAAAAAATATTCAAAGCAAAAAATATGAAAATAATTCACGAAAAAAACAAATGTATCGGTTGCGGCGCCTGTGCCGCGCTCTGTTCGAAAATGTTCGAGATGGACGAAACCGGAATAGCGCACATGATAAATTCAACGGTTAATCCGAAAACGAAAAATTACGAACTAGAGGGCAAGGTGCCGGCATGCGCGAAAGAGGCCGCCGACTCTTGCCCCGTAGAAATTATTCATATTCTAGAAAAGTAACAATCTATCCTCTATTGATAAATCTTATGACCACAATATCTGTTAAAATTCGCATGACAACAGGAAAGAGAGTGAAGGATTTACGCGAAAAAGGGATTATTCCGGCGGTTATTTATGGGCCGCAAATAAAACCGCTTTCTTTGGAGGTAGACCTGAAAGCATTCCAGAAAGCATATAGAGAGGTCGGCGAGAACGCTCTTGCTGATTTGGAATACGAGCAAGATGGAAAAAAGGTTACGGACTTGGTTTTAATCCACCAGGTTGAACTTGATCCGGTCACGTTAAAGCCACAGCATGTTGATTTTTATAAGCCAAATCTGGAAGAAGAGGTGACGGTTGCCGTTCCGGTAGTATTTGTCGGCGAAGCTCCGGCGGTTAATAATCTGGGGGGGACGTTAGTGAAAAATATCTCCGAACTGGAAGTAAAAGCAAAGCCGCAAAAGTTGCCGAAAGAGTTATCTCAGTGGAATGCAACGAGTCGGATATG
>CAZUEG010000039.1:0-6506 GCA_964619495.1 uncultured Candidatus Saccharibacteria bacterium
AAGATTCAGGATATTTCTCAAAAATATATCCTGCCGGGGGAAGGAACTACTGATTTTGCCCTGATGTACATTCCCGCCGAGGCGGTATATTACGAAATCGTAAACAACTTAAACCGGGAGATAGATATTACCACGCTTGCCTGGTCAAAAAAGGTCATTGTAACGTCGCCCAACACCATATATCTGACTTTATGGACGATTGAGCGCTGGTTTAGAGACTCGAAAATTTCCAAGGACACCCAGGAAATTGTTAAGCGCTTAGGAAGAGTGCATCATGATGCGGAAAAGCTGATGGATGATTTTAGAAAGCTTGGCAATCACCTGAATAACGCCAAGTCGGCGTACGAAGATTCAGAAAAACGCCTGATGCTATTTGAAAGCAAAGTGGAAAAAATTATCGACACCGGAGAAAAAGAAAAAATAGAATCACCAAGAGATCTGGAATAATTTACGACAATATAGTATAATCCGCGATTAGCGAATCAAGAAACTATAACAATATGAACTTAGCGGTAATTGAAACCGGTGGAAAACAATACATTGTCGCGCCCGGCCAGAAAATAAAAATTGAGAAAATTGCGGGGAAAGACAACGAAGAAATAGTATTTGACCAAGTGTTTCTTATCGAAGACGGAAAAAAGGTGCTTATCGGCGCTCCATTAGTCAAAGGAGCGACGGTTACCGGAAAGGTAATCGGGCAAATAAAATCAAAGAAGTCGGTCTCTTTCCGTTATAAAGCAAAAACCCGCAGCAAGGTAAAACAGGGCCATCGCCAACAGCTTACCGAGGTGGAAGTATTAAAAATTAATATTGCGAAATAAGCGAGGGGTAAATATATTAGACAACAAAAAAAGCCGACATTAGTCGGCTTTTTTTGTAACTCAAGTTATTGACTGACAACTTCAGCGCAAAGATATTTATTGTCTAAAATGGAATACGAACATACATAATAGCCCATAGCGCTGGGTGCTTCTGACAAAGGACCTTCGTTCTCTAGAATTTTGTGAGACATTCCTGATATGTATATATTGCTATAACCACTGTCATTTTCCTCTCCTATCCGATAAGACATTGCATCGTCAAAGTCGAGAATATTCGCCCATTGTCCGTTTATTTTTTTGAAAGCGAGAATCAAAGGCCATACTTCATTAGCTCCGGCAGAAATAAAATGATCACATATATAAATATCGCTCAATAATATTTCACTGACATTGTCATTATTGAGATCTATCATCTCCCGTTTAGCCGTAATATCGTCAATTGTTGCCTCTCTATCGCAATAACCGTTTATTGAAAATATCGTTGCTTTAAATGCCGGCCAAAGATTTTCAGAAACAACAGTCTTTTTAATAGAGTAGTCGGGAAAGGTTGCATTCTGTAACTTCGTTGAATAATAGACAAATACAGAAGTGGAGATTAGGACACAAAAAAAGACAATAATGAGATATTTCCAGTTTACATTTTTCTGATTCATACTAGTTAATTAATAACGAATAATGATTACTATTTGCGGCCTTCTAGCGCGGAAATTAGTGTTTCGTCGTCGGCATATTCCATTTCGCCATTTATTGGAAGTCCTAATCCAAGACGGGAAATTTTAATGTCTTTTAAACCGTACTTACCAACAAATCCCGCGATTAGTCGTTCCAGATATAGAATCGTTGATTGGCCGTCGGTTGTCGGATTAAACGCCAAAATTATCTCGCTAAAACCGCTAGACAGAACAATTAGTCGTTTTGGGTTTTTTATCCGCTCCAAAAGGGGAGCGGTTTTTAGTTTCTTTAAGTCATCTTCGCGAAGGCGGTAAACTGTGCCTCCTAATACAAAATATAGTCCGTGATATTTATGAGTATTCTCGATGGCAATAAGGTCGGTTTCTTTTTCTACAACGCATAGTTGGCTAGCATTGCGGGTTTTGTCGCTACAGATCAGACAAAGGGTCGTTTTTCCTTCAAACGGATTAAAGCAGAATGAGCAAATTTTAACTTCGTTTTTTAAGTCCTCCAACCCCCTAACTAACTGGTCAATGTCGCTTTTCGGTTGTTTTAATAGATAAAAAACAAAACGACCGCTAGTTCGGGGACCAATTGTCGGAAATTTTGAGAATAAATCGATTAGGCGTTGGATTTTGGGAGACAACATATAAATTGCGGAGGCAATTAGTTCTCAGTTTACAGTTCACAGTTCTTAATAAGTTTCCAGTTCTCAGTGACCAAACTAACTTAATTTATTTGAAAATTGATTCATTGAGGACTCATTGTCCGCCCGTGGCAGCTGTAAGTCCGCCTCTAGAGGAATCCGCCCTGGGCGGAAAAACTGAAAAATGAGAACTGAAAACTATCCGATGTTTTCCTGATAATCCTTTTCCAGATTACGGAAGCTGGCGCATCTTTCATCAAAATAAAGCTCCACATTGCCGACAGGTCCATTCCTATGCTTGGCGATAATAATGTCGGCGATATTCTTTCTGGTCGAGTCCTCGCGGTATTTATCTTCGCGATGAATAAATAAAACAACATCCGCATCCTGTTCAATAGCGCCAGTTTCGCGAAGGTCCGAAAGGCGGGGGATTTGCGGCGTCCGCTGTTCCACGGCGCGCGATAATTGCGATAACGCCAAGACTGGCACTTTCAATTCCTTTGCCAGGCCCTTTAAAGATCGCGATATTTCCGTCATTTGCTGAATAATCGGGGCATTGGAATTGCGCGGTTCCATCAGCTGTAAATAATCGACAACGATAAGCCCCAAGCCTTTATCGGCTTGAAGCCGCCGGGCCATTGCCCGCATCTGAAGGATGTTAATTGACGCGCTGTCGTCGATATATATCGGGGCTCCGGATAAAGTGCCTAACGCATGCTGGATTTTCGTGAAATCATTGTCCTCGCCTTCATTGGACAGCCGCCCGGTTCTTAAGCGCCACAAGTCAAGATTAGCTTCGGAGGCGATAATCCGATCAATAATCTGATCGCTGGACATTTCCAAACTGAAAAGCCCGACCGGCAGTTTTTCTCGGACGGCGATATGGGTGGCGATATTCAACGCTAAAGATGATTTTCCCAAGCTGGGGCGGGAGGCCAAAATAACCAAATCGGAAGACTGCAAACCCGCTAAAATATTATCCAAGTCGGGGTATCCGGTGGGCACGCCGCGCGGAACGCCTTTATTTTTAAACAGATTATCAATTCTCTCGAACGCCTCGCCAAGCATGTCCTTGACGGCGACAAAAGATTGAGTCATCGATTTCTGGGCGATGCTGAATATCTTTCTTTCGGCTTGGTCAAGCAATGTGTCAGTGTCTTCACACTCATTATAGGCCATGGAATGGATCTCTTCGCTGGCGTCGATAAGGTCGCGAAGAATCCGCTTGCTTTGAACAATTTTCGCGTAATTTAAAACGTGGGTGGCCGTGGGGACCGTGTTGACCAGCTCGGTCAGATAACTGTTACCGCCGACGGATTCCAAAACGCCTCTTTCTTTCAGGCGGCTGGAAACAGAAAGCATGTCAATCGGTTCGCCGCGCTCAAACAGATCAAGGACGACGTTGAATATTTCCTGGTGGATTTTCTTGTAGAAATCGCGGGCGCCAAAAAAATCAGCGATTTTAATAATTGCATCCTTGTCAATCAGCAAGCACCCCAAAAGCGAACGTTCCGCTTCCAGATTTTGCGGCGGTAATTTCTCCTTAATGTCGCCGGATATCGTGTTGTTTGCCATACGGCCAATATACCAGAAACAAAGCTCCGGCTCAACCGACATTTATACACCGCTTATTAACAATAGACGGTAATCTGTAGGTTACCGTCCTAATTAACAATGTCCGGGGGCCTACAGCACCATCAGGCAACCCCCGGGGTTGCCTGGATGAGTGATTAAGTCAATAAGTGAATAAGCAAATAACTAATTGAGTGATCCGCCAGCCGGTGGAAGTGACTCAATATATGTTCAACCTCGTAGGTTGAACATGAGAATGTATGTTCGGCATATGTTCAACCTACGAGGTTGAACATGAGAAGTGACTCAATGACTTAATATTCTGTCCTTTTGGGGTGTCTTCTACCGAATAGCCAAGATTATGTATTTTGTCGCGTAGTTCGTCGGACTTCTTCCAATTGCCATTTTTTCTGGCGATAGCGCGTTCATCGGCCAAATCGCTAACTTCTTTGGGAATAATATCAATTGTTTCCCTTGTGAGCTCTAGGCCAAGAACTTTATCAAATTCTTCGATTAAACGATACTTTTCATTACCGGAAACTGATTTATCTTTTAATAATTTCCATATCAGAGCCAACGCTTTTGGAGCATTCAGGTCGCTGCCGATATATTCATTAAATTTGTCGGCATAGGCGTTATCTTTCAGGAATTTTAATTGTGTCTGCTTTTTAAATTCTGCCATTTTCTCCCTGATGGTTAAGAGCGCTTTTTGGCTGGCGGACAATCCTTCCCAGGTAAAATTCAATCCCTTTCGATAGTGAGATGTCAAAACCAGGTAACGGAAACTTAACGGATCATAGCCTTTGCTAATCAAATCAGAAACGAGGAAGACGTTTCCCAAACTTTTGCTAATCTTTTCGTTTTTTAACAGTAACCAGGCGTTGTGCATCCAAAAGTTTGCCGTTCTTTCGCCGAAAGCGCCGTAGCCTTGAGCGATCTCATTAGTGTGGTGGACGCCGATATGCTCGATTCCGCCGGTGTGGATATCAAAGTGCTTGCCAAGATATTTTATGGACATTGCCGTGCATTCGATATGCCATCCCGGGAATCCCTTGCCCCAGGGGCTACCCCATTTCATAATATGATCCGGCTGATTTGTCACCCAAAGGAGAAAATCCCAGGGATTTTTCTTTTCTAAATCAACTTCAACCCGGCTTCCGGCATCTTGCCGTTTTAGTTTCAATCGGGCAAAGCGGGGGTAACCCTTAAAAAGGGAAGTGTTGAAAACAAGCCCGGTTTTTGTTCGATAGGTAAATCCGTTTTTTTCGATTTTTTTTATTAATTCTATCTGTTCATTAATATGCCGGGTGGCTCGGCATAACACGTTCGGCCTCGTAACATTCAGACAGTCCAAGCTGTCGGTAAACTGCTCGATATACTTATCGGCAATATTCCAAACCGAGACTCCCTCGCGCTTGGCGCCTTTTTCCATTTTATCCTCGCCTTGGTCGGCATCAGAAGTCAGATGGCCGACATCGGTGATATTCATCACCCATTTTGTTTTATATCCCGAATGTCGGAAAAAGCGGACCATCAAATCCCATTGGATATAGGCATACATATTCCCGATGTGCTGGTTCCAGTACACGGTCGGGCCGCATGAATATACGCCGATAAGATTCCTTTTTATCGGTTTAAATATTTCAATTTTCCGCGATAAAGTATTATAAAGTCTGATTTTGGGTTTCATGTTTTGATTATTTGGTATACCCCGCAGCTTGCCGCGGGGAACTAAATAATGAGGATTCCAAAGGAGGTTACTCCTTTGTCGCTCGGCGGGGTTTAACGCCCCGCTGAGCGAAATGCCTTAAAAAATATTATAATTTACTTTTTGATTAATTCCGGGACTAAACATCAAAAGGAACATATTTATGGGGATACTCATTATCAATTATTGGCTTATGATACCATTCCCGGTGGTAAAAAAACATAAACAGCCAATAGGGGATTAGCCGCCCTTTCCCCAGCGCTTGGCTTTTATGGGCTTGAGACGCTTTCCATTTCTTAGTCCAATCAAGTCCGAGGTTCAGGCGGTAGTTTACTTCAGATATGTAGGGCAAGACGTCCGGCCGAACGCTTTTAATTGCTAACCTTCTATCGATTGTCGGCCATAACAGCCAGGGCCGGCTGTCTTTAGGAAAAACACGGACCAGTTCCTTAACGGCAAGCGATAGAGAAATGTGGTCGGGGTGGCCGCTAAAACCGGAATGGTCGTAGGTGACAATAATTTGCGGCTTAAAACGGTTAATTTGTTCCAAAATCCACGGCATATATTCTTTTTCTTTTCCTTTTAGTTGTCCGTCCCCGAAATTATTGGTCACCAATTGGTCGATTTTCAGTATCTTAGCGGCTTTTTCCAGCTCTTTTTTGCGTATTTCTCTAAGGTTGGTGTTAATAAGGGGAACGGCGCTTTTTCCCGTCTCGCCTCCGGTTAGCACCAAAGAGATAACCTGCCACCGGTTCTTTTTGGCGATAGTAATCAATCCGCCGGTAGCCATCGTCTCGTCGTCGGGGTGGGGGAATATTGTCATCAACGTTTTGTTTCCTTTCCAGTTTTTCAAAGTTATGTTCAGGTTTTTCATATTATTTTATTAAAAAACTCCCTGCCGGGAGTAGAGGTTGATAATTGCTAATCATATCAAAACCGCTCCGGCGTTAATCCGGCAGACAGCAACAAACACTATTTTTGATAAGCAATCGTTTCATGGCTTTAATTGTAGAAAATGGCGCTGATTTGTCAAACACAATTATTTCAATTTTACTTTTTAAAAAAGTTTTTATAAAAAAAGCTGGCC
>CAZUEG010000040.1:0-6314 GCA_964619495.1 uncultured Candidatus Saccharibacteria bacterium
GTTATCAATATATGGAAAGTAATCAATTAGGACTGAAAATAAGAAAATTGCGACAGAAATTAGAGCTTTCGCAAGACGATTTTGCTCGTAAGGCGGATGTTGCTTATACAACGTTTACCAAGATTGAAACTGGTGTTATCAAGAAGCCGTCAGTTTTCGTGGTGAGCAAAATCGCGAAAGCCCTTAATGTCGCAATTGAAGATCTGATTAAATAATTTTATGAATACCAACCAACAAAAAGTCGTAAAGTATTACACCAACCCCGAAACAAAACTTGGTTTCGATTATGTTCTTTGGGGTTCAAAACATTTTGGTTTTTACCCAACTGGAAAAGCGGACATAACAGAAAAAGAAGCTCAAATTCTCCACCAAGATTTGGTAGCCAAAAATTTAGACCTAAAAGAGAATAATCTAGTTTTAGACGCTGGGTGTGGACAAGGTGTTGTATCAACATATTTAGCGAAAAAATTCGGATCAAAAATTTTTGGCATAACTCTCGTCCCCTTTGAAGTTAAAAGAGCGCAAGAGCGAGCAAAAAATTTAGGTGTTCAAGAAAAAACCGAGTATCAAGTTATGGATTATTCTGCTACAAATTTTCCTGATAATTTTTTTGATGTGATCTATACCACCGAAACACTTTCTCATTCTCCTGATATTAAGAAAACACTCAAAGAATTTTTTCGAGTTTTGAAGCCCGGAGGTAAAATCGCTTTTTTTGAATATACTCTTGCACCAGATGAAAAATTTTCGGAGCGGGAAAGGAAAATGCTCGATATAGTTATAAAAGGTTCAGCAATGATGGGACTAAAAGATTTTCGACATGACCAATTTACAGAGGTGATTAAGAAAGCGGGGTTTGAAAGTGTGAAGGAACAAAATATAACGGAAAATATTCGCCCGTCATTTTACAGATTGCATAAACTTTCGAGATTGCCGTATAAATTTATAAAGCTTTTGGGATTGCAAAAATTTTTCATTAACACAACTGCTGGATATGAGTATTACAAAATGGCAGACAAAGGATTATTTCGGTATTGTATTTTTACAGGAAATAAACCGAAATAATTTATTGCCAAAAAATTTATGAACGATCAAGATTTTCCAATATTCAAACTGGCAACGGCATTGACCGCGACCTCGCTGCTACTGCCAATGATCGTATAAAGAAAGCGGTGATTGAAATAAATAGTTTGAAAGATGCCGTTGCTAGTTTGGAGAAAACTATCATAAATCTTGACGGCAAAAATGAGAAATTGTAAAAGCGAATCTTTTGGCTTACTGTTGTAGGAGTTGTACTTGCCACAACACAAATTGTACAAGTTTTGGAAATTGTCAAAACTTGGTTAAAATAATTGATAGCCGCCGAATTTCCAAAACCCCCAGTCCGAAACCCGCCCGCATTCCTCCCCAAACCCCTCCTGCGGGCGGGACAGAAGCCGAGGCAGGGCGAATCCATATCCCCAGTCAAATGTTTCGCCCTGCCGAGTCCGCATTAGTTTTCAGGGTTCTCCGCAAAATGGGTTCTAACTTTTTCAAACAAACACCACTGCTTCGCCAAGGCGCAGCTTATCCTGACGAAAGAAGGACAGTGCAGGCGCTTTGATTCGCAGTGGTTTAAATATTTAACGAAAGCAAGAAGTTTTGATAGAAGCAGTGTCTTGCGAAGCTTTCTTGTCCTTTCGTAGTTCCCGCTTAGCGGGACGAAGGAGGAAACGTAGCAGGACTATAACATTTCTTCTCTTGCGATAAATTTATTAAGCGGTAAACTCAATAATGATACTTAACCGTCAAAAAATATGGCAAATCAGCAGATTGTTGAATACATCAAAGGAGAACTATCCAAGGGAATTACGAAGGATGATGTAAAAAATGCATTGATTAAAGTTGGTTGGTCGATAGCCGATGTCGAAGACGCGATGCTTGCTGCGGTTGGAGTTGACCCCGCGCCCCCGTCCTCGACGCCATCTCCGGAGCCGTTGATTAATAATGCTTATTCTGAACCCGAGAACCGGAATATTCCTTCGGGTATCCATACTTTTTCATCGGCCGGACAAAGTAATGATGATTGGTTCAAGGGTACTAAACCGGCGCCCAAGAGAGAAAGGACAATAATAATCGTTGCCGTTTTGGCGCTTCTTCTTATTGCCGGCGGTGTGTTTGGTTATACCTACTATTCGCAAATACCGGAAATTGTCCTGAAGAAGATGGCCGGTAGAATGAAGTCGGTTAAAACGATGGCATTTTCCGGCGAGGTGAACGCTGATCTTGAAATTACCCCGCAGGACACAGAAATAATAGGTCTGACAAGCGGTTCGGTAAAAATAATATTTGATGGCGTTACCGATGAAAACGACAAGGCTAATCCCAAAGCATCGTTTAAAATGGCGATGTCGAGCAGCTCTCAAGGGATAGAAGTTTCTCTGGGCACGGAAATGAAAATGATCGGCAAGGTGACATACATTAGAGTGACCGAGTTTCCGCTAATGGAAACATTAGGGATAGGGAATCTTAGAGATCAGTGGATAAAAATCGACATTGAGGCTATCGCCCAAAAATATAATTTAACAAAACTTGAGGCGCAGCTCAAAACTCAAAACTTATTTAACAATTTAAACTCGGAGCAAAAAAACCAGATTGATAAGATTTGGAAGGATGAACTTGTTAAAATGGCAAAACAAATCGTGAAATTGAAAGACGAAAAAGTTAACGGGACGAACTCTTACCACTATCAAATTCCACTCGATAAAGCCGCGCTGGAAAAACTAACCCTGCAAACAATTGATATCTTGGGAACGGAAATCATTAAGGCCGAAGAAAAAGAAATGTATGCCGAGGCGATAAAAATGATGGAGTTTAAAACGATTGAATTATGGGTTGGTAAAAAGGATAATCTGCCGACAAAAATGGTTTTTGATGTTACCTTGAATTTGCCGGAAGAAGGAGGGAAATACGGCTTAAACTATATTCTGTATTTTAAGGACTATAATAAGGCGGTGGCGATTGAAGCGCCGGCGGATAGCAAGCCGGTGGAGGAGATTATTGAAGCTTTATTGGGAACGATTGGGGTATCGCCGGATTCACAAAAAGACGCAAGAGCAATCACGACGATGAGGCAAATAGCGTCCGAAGCCGAGATGCTGTATGTCAGGGATAATAGCTATATAAACCTATTATGTTCCAACCCCGACCTTAAGCTATTATGTGACGACATAGATCAAACGATGGGGGGATATCCGTTGATTAGAAAACCTGCAGGCAGTCGTCCTGCCAAATATTGCGCAGTGATCATCCTGAAGGAGTTATCGGGTTCGAATAAACAATACTATTGCGTTGATAGTTCGGGAGCGAATATGAAAACACCGATTAATCCGACAACTTCTTACTGTACCAAATCCAGCTTTAGTTGCCCGCCTAGCTTTATCGATTAAATTTACTAATCGATCTTTAAATGCTATTCTCGAAGGAACGAGTTTTGTGTTCTATTAGTCATAAATATTCATAGCATCGTATCGTTTGTGGAGGGGTGCCGGAGCGGTTGAACGGGACGGTTTCGAAAACCGTTATCCGCCAATTGACGGATCGTGAGTTCGAATCTCACCCCCTCCGCAGCGTAATGAATTGCTTTGCAATTCAAACGCTGCTGTCGCGTTTAAATTTATTGCGTAAATTTATTACGCGACGCTCTTCGGCTCGCCACGAGAATACCTATAAAATTTTAATAACCTATTATAGAGAAAATGTTTAAGCTTTTTAATAAAGAACAAAAATCGATCGAGAGTCTGGAAGATGTGGCGAAGGAGCTTGAATCTCATAAGAATGAATTGGCGCGGATGACAAAAGAAATCGCCAACCTTAAGAACAAAAACCGCAAATCAATCCAGAAAATCGGCATTATTCGCTTCAATCCATTTCCGGAAATCGGCGGCGACCAGAGTTTTTCCCTTGCCTTATTAGATAGCGATAAAAACGGAATAGTACTTACCAGTCTGTATAGTCGTGATAACAATCGAATTTACGGAAAACCGGTTGTTAACGGCCAATCAAGCTATCAATTATCGGAAGAAGAAAAAAGGGCAATTGAATTCGCTGACAGCATAAACAATAAATAACTATGGACAAAAATACCGAAGAAAGCATTGCCAGCCGTCCGCCGGTTGTCGTCGTCTTGGGCCATATTGATCACGGGAAGACCAGCCTTTTAGACAATATTCGGCAGAGCCATGTTGCCGATCGGGAATCGGGAGGGATAACCCAGCATGTTGGCGCCTATGAAATCGAATATCGTTCGGTTAACCAGAAAGAGGAAAGTAAAAAAATAACCTTCATTGATACTCCTGGCCATGAAGCTTTTTCGGCAATGCGATCCCGATCGGCAAGAGTTGCCGATATTGCCATTTTGGTTGTGGCTGCCGACGAGGGAGTAAAACCGCAAACTAAGGAAGCAATCAGCCACATAAAGGCGGCCGGGATTGAAGTGATTGTCGCGATTAATAAGATCGACAAGCCGGGAGCTGATCCGGAGAAAATAAAAAGAGAACTATTAAGAGAAGAAATAGTTGTAGAGTCGATGGGCGGAACAATTCCTTCGGTCAAAGTTTCGGCGGTTACCGGGGAAGGCATTTCTGAGCTCTTAGAAATGATTACCCTTCTGGCGGAGGTAAAGAATATATCCGGTAATATATCGGCTAAAGCAACAGGAGTTGTTATCGAGGCGCTAATGGATTCGCAAAGGGGCCCCTCGGCCACTCTGATTATTCGCGATGGTACGCTTCATATCGGCGACATAATCGGCACTAACTCAAGTTATGGGCGGTTAAAAAACATTTTAAATTTTCAGGGAAAATCGGTAGAAACAGCCGGACCTTCGACACCAATAATAGTTTTCGGATTAGATGGTATTCCGCGTGTCGGCGAGGAGTTCCGCGTTTTTGACAATATTGACGCGGCAAAAATGGGCATCAGCGCCGATGAGATAAAGACGGTGACAAAGGATGATGAAAATGGCGATCAGCAATTCGTAAATTTGATAATTAAAGCTGATTTTCTGGGTTCGCTTGAAGCTATTCAGGAAATACTTCGTAATCTTCCGCAGGGAAAGATATCGCTTAAAATCTTAAAGATCGAGGTCGGCGATATCACCGAATCCGACGTAATTGCCGCGCGGGATAATGAGGCGACAATCATTGTCTTTCGCGTTAAGGTGAGCCCGATCGCTAGAAATCTAATCGAAAGAGATAAAGTGAGAATTGCCTGCCACAATACGGTTTATGAAATGGTGGAGTATGTCAGAAAGCTGATGGAACAATCAATTGATATGGAAACAGTTCGGATTGAACAAGGAAAAATGAAGGCATTGGCCATCTTCTTAAACGATAAAAATCGGCAGATTCTCGGCGGTAAAGTTATTGAGGGGGAGATAAAAAGAATTGCCAACGTAGACATAATTAGAAACGATGAAATCGTCGGCAAGGGAAAGGTAGTCAATATGCAGCAAAACAAAAAAAATGCCGATAAAATAGGCAAAGGCGACGAATGCGGATTATTGTTCGAAAGCGGCATCAGGGTGGTAGAAGGGGATATTTTGTCTTTCTATACCGAAGAACAGCGCCGGCCGGAAATCTAGCGTCAATTATATTTTATTACGATCTATTTTTTGTGGTCCCGCGCGCGGAAAGGGTCAACCAGCTTATAAAAAAAGAAATCAGTCTTGCCTTGGAAAGGGAAGGCGATTTCCCTCCAGGCGTATTAGTAACGTTAACCCGTGTCGATACCTCCGGCAATTTGATACAAGCGAAAGTTTTTATCAGTGTTTTTCCCGAAAGTGAGGCGGAAAAAATCATTGCCTTTCTTCATAAACGGGTTTATCATTTTCAGCAGATATTCAATAAGCGGGCAAGAATGCGTCCGGTTCCCAAGCTGATATTTGTTTACGAAAAACAAACCGTCGAAGCCGGCAGAATAGACGAACTATTGGCGCAGATTAAAAGAGAACATCTGTCTGGTTAACATCGGCCAGGTAGCCAAGTAGCTAAGGCGATGGTCTGCAAAACCATTATACGTGGGTGCAATTCCCACCCTGGCCTCAAGGATAAGTTGATGGGTTGAGGAGTAGATGGATTTGGCGAGTTGTTAAAATTAGTATTTTGCCACAACAATATATCTGGTAAAATAGAGAAATAAGGGCGGATGCTGAAATTGGTATACAGTGTTGACTTAAAATCAACTGGACTTTTGTCCGTGAGGGTTCGAGTCCCTCTCCGCCCACCATTAGGGAACTCATCGGTTTTTTGGAAGCCAAAATGCGGGACGCGCGA
>CAZUEG010000041.1:0-6307 GCA_964619495.1 uncultured Candidatus Saccharibacteria bacterium
ATTTCGCAACATATTTTTAGCGGCCTATACTGTCAATTGTATCAGTAGCCAGTGCAAAATTATGCCAATTTTCATATTTAACGTATCATTGATTGATTGATTATCAAATTTTAATTATTGTTGTGGTGTAAAACAACAATAACCGATTTTGTCACAATCATCTTTCATTCTTTTCCAAATTTTATTTTCTTTAATAACTTCTATAGCAGTGGGATACAAAATATTGTTCTCTTTAAAAATGTGATCTCTCAAAATCATAATAATAAATTCAGCCACTGTATCCAATTTTTTTTTGAAATCATTAAAATCTATTTTTGAAATTTCGCCCGTTAACTTTTCAAGTTCCTCTTTATATCTTCTCAAGTCCTCATGTTCCATTACCATCACTTGCGTCGGACCAGAAACCCCCCTCTTCTCCAATTCAGGAAAAAGAACCCTCTCCTCTCTTTGATGATGCGGCTCAGCAGCTGTCAAGTGCCCTGCAATATTTTTTAATAACTCAAACTCTTCTTGGTTATCTTTATGACTTCTCATTTTTTGAATCTTTTGATTGGTTTTCTCTAACTTATCTAAAAAATCTAAAATTATCTCATGCTCCTTGATTAATGTATCAATAACATGCCCAGGCTCAAGAGCCGACTTCATCTGCCCCAAATTATCATCTAAAAGCTCTAAATGAGCAGAACATAAGTGCCTTAAATCTTCCGGCGCCAATCCAGCGTCAATCAATTTCTGCTCCGCCGCTGATAATTCAGCCGGATCAATAGTTTGTAAAAAGTCTTTAGTTGCTTGTTTAATTTCAGCTGAATTCTCGCCTGCGTTTAACCGTTTTAAAATATCGGTTAATTGTTTAATTTTTTCTCCATTCATATTTCTATAAATTTTAATTTTACCAAAAGAAATCTTCAATAATTATATCTCTTTTTTTTACCCCCAAATCAAGCAATGTTTTTTTAACGTATTTCTCCATTGCTGTCGGTCCGCAGACATAGAATAAAGAATTATTTATATTCTCAACATATTTCTCGATTAAGTTTTTATTAATATAACCATTCTCATATTCTTCCCGTGAAGCAACCTCATTGCTTAACACATATATTTTCCTAAAATGTTGCTCTTTAATGCTGTCTAGTTCTTCTTTGGAGATTATTTCCTCCTTTATCTTTACGCCATAAAATAAGAGAATATTTTGTCCTTCTTTATTTAACAGATTATCTCTTATCATACTTAAGAATGGAGCGATTCCAACTCCTCCAGCGATAAAAAGCATCTCTGTGTCTGTCTCTTAGATTAAAAACGCCGAAGGGTCCATCTACCATAATTTCTTCCCCGATTTTCAGTTCAAACGCCGCCCTAGTGAATCTCCCCGTATTTTTTATGGTAAAACACAAATCTTCCTCGTGGGGCGCGCTTGATATGGTAAAAGGATGATTGGCATATAAATTATTCTTATTTAATCTCAAAAAACAAAATTGCCCAGCATTAAATGATATTCTTTTTTCCGGCTTTACTATTAGCGTGAATATATCTTTTGTTTCTTTCTTTATCTCTCTGACATAAAATTTGCCCAAGTGTCTCTTCTTTATCTTATATTGTGTTCTGTAAACCATTCCGAGTATTACGATAAACAACAGTATCCCATACACCATCTTGTAGAAAATAAGATTGCTGCCTGAGCCCCAGTTTACAGCGTGATATAAACTGAAAAAGAATAGTACATAAATGAGAATATGGATGTACTGCCAAACCGCGTAAGAGATTCTTTTATATATTTTAGAAGCAATCATAACAATGATAAAAATATAAAAAGATACGACTCCTACTGCAAGGGGGAATGCTGTGAAATCGGGAATGATCAAATATCTTATAAATGAACTGTCCGAAAGGACAAAAAATAATGGATGCAAAAAAACAAAAACCGCGATAAAAAGCGAAAACTTTCTTTAGAATATAATAATCCTGTTTAAGCCAAAATATCTATCAAAAAACCTAGCAGTGTCACCAGAAAATATAAGAAGGGACAAACATATAAAACCAGTGAATCCTGTCCATCTACCTAAACTATAAAATAATTCTGATGATTGAAGCCATAAAATCATTATTTATTTGGTTACTATTAGGGTTCCCCAATGTCTGTTTTGTCTATGACCTGGTTTAGTACAATAATAAATAAATTCCCCAGCTTTATCGGCTACAAATTCAACCACATATTCTTTGTTGAGTTCTTTGGTGTCCGCAAATACATTAAACTCGTCAATTTTAAAATTATGCATACCTTTGGTTACGGTAATTTTAATCCTTACTAAATCTCCTTTATTAACCGTAATTTTCTTGAGAGAGTATTGCGGTCTTGGCTGGCCGTCGACAATCTCATAAAAAGAAGTCATGGTAAATTCCTTTACCGTTGATTCTTTATTTTCTGTCACAACTGGATTCTCAGTGGCCTGGTGGGTTTTATTAAACGCGATTACAGCTACTATCGCAAAGATACCAATGATAATTACTGGAATAATAATTTTTTGGTTAACGATATTCAAATTATTTAATTAGTTTTACTTAATGACATATTCTTTTCTCTCTGAATACTCCGTTTTTTTACCTTTATTCCATTGTTTAACCGGTCTCAGATAGCCGACTACTCTTGAATAAACTTCGCACTCTTGAAAATTTTTCAAAGCAGGATCTTTTGTGTAGCAATCATTGCATTTTAAAATACCTCTTTTCTCGCCGGCGTTCTCATAAATTAAACACACACCATTCTCTATTTCCTCCCCGTTGATTTTTAAATTTGCGCCACAGTCGTGGCAGATATTATTTATTTTTTGCATGGTTTTATTTTAGTTATCCACATTTTTTGCAGATACCATAGAAATTAATTTGATATTGATTTATTTTCCCGACCCTTATCTCTTTGTGCTTCAGGATTTTGCAATCCCTACAGTCTTCAAAAATATCAAATATCCTGCCGCACTTTTGACAAATATAATGAGCATGCGAAGAGATATCGCCGTCATAACGCGATTCATTTTTTATAGAAATCTCTTGAATTTCCCCGTTTTCTTTTAGGGCCTTCAAATTTCTGTAAACCGTTCCTTTGCTTATTCTCGGTAACCTTTTTCTCGCTTCAAAATAAATTTCCTCAGATGAAGGATGAGAAGTAGTATTTTTTAAATAATCAAAAATAATTTTTCTTTGAGATGTAATCATTTATAACTCAGTAATAATTCCTATTTTAGTTTAATTATTATTTAAATTATATTCCTGATTAGAAAGCGTGTCAAGTGGATAACATAAAAGCATTATGGTAATCTCGTCATCACTCTATTCCGTTTAGTTGTTGAAAATTTTAAGGACAGCAATTCGGCAAGAGGGCAAAAAATAAAGGGGTTTTAGGGGAGGAAATTTTTTGCCCGCGAGCCGTTTCATTTTTAGGCTTGTTTCTGCCCCGCCCCGCCTGCAGGCGGGGCGGGGCAATTGTTTTTCTTAGGAATTTTTGATAAAGTAAGTTCGAGCGTAGTTGTAAATATACTCCCGAGTCTTACTCGGTTATTAAAACGAGTGAGAGGAGGGCCAAGTCTGACTTGGCCTTTAATATATATAAAATTTTTAGAAAGTTTGACTTTCTTTATGGAGAGATATTACGTTTATATATTGTTTAGTTTACGAGACAAAAAATTCTACACAGGATTTACAACAAACCTCAAAGACAGGCTCTCGCGACATACTCGCGGAGAGATAAAATTAACAGCGAACAGAAAACCGTTACGATTAATACATTACGAATATTTTATAAACGAGCAGGATGCAAGGGCGAGAGAAGTATTTCTTAAAAGCGGTTTCGGGAGAAATCAACTAAAACAGGCGTTAAAAAGAACTTTATTGTAATAGAATAAAATCATGAGATGGGTTAAGGATTTTTATTCAAAAACTGAAAAGGCGGTACAGGAAGACAAAAAACCCCCACGATCGGAGGTTTTTTAAATCCATTTAATTTAACTATTATCGGGCGTATTCCACGACGCGGTTCTCTCTGATTAGGGTAACTTTAATCTCTCCGGGATATTTTAATTCGTCCTGAACCTGATTGGCGATTTCTCTTGCCATTTTTTTGGCTGTTAAATCGTCAACCTCCTCCGGTTTGACGAATACCCTGATTTCCCGGCCCGCGGATATCGCATAACTTTTTTCTACGCCGGGAAACGCATTGGCGATGGCCTCCAATTCAGTTAGCCGTTTAATGTAGTTTTCCAAATTATCCCGTCTGGCTCCGGGACGGGCGCCGGAAATTGCATCGCCGACTTGCACAAGAACGCCTTCAATGCTCTCGTACGGGTAATCGCCATGGTGAGACTTCATGGCGTTAACGATTTCCTTTTCTACGCCGAATTTTTCTAAGATTTTTATTCCAATATCAACATGCGATCCTTCTATCTGATGGTCAACCGACTTGCCGATATCGTGTAATAGTCCTGCTTTTTTGGCAATTGCCGGATTAGCGCCGACTTCGTGGGCAAGGGTTCCCGCGAGATGGGCCACTTCTATCGAGTGGAGAAGAACGTTCTGGCCATAGCTGGTTCTAAATCGCAAACGTCCCAATAATTGGACGATTCGCGGATCTAGACCGACAACGTTGGTATCATAAATCGCCTGTTCTCCAGCCTCTTTGATCTGGCCGGCAATTTCCGTTTCGGCCTGGGCGACAGTTTCTTCGATTCTCGCCGGCTGAATTCTTCCGTCTTTAATGAGTTTTTCCAGAGCGGTTTTGGCAATCTGCCGCCTTACCGGATCAAATCCGGAAATAACCACTGTTTCCGGTGTTTCGTCGACGACAATTTCCACTCCGGTCAGTTTTTCAAAAACGCGGATGTTTCTTCCCTCCTTGCCGATAATCCTTCCCTTGATCTCTTCCGAAGGCAAGGAAAGAGTGGTGGAAGTAATCTCTTGCGCCTGGGAAACGGCGCATTTTTGGATGGCGGTGGAAACCAGCTCGCGCGCTTTTTTGTCAAATGCTTCGTAGCCGCTAAGTTCCAGCTTCTTAATCTTTTCTAGAATGTCCTTCTGGTAATCTTTTTCAATTGCTATCAGCAATTCTTTTTTGGCGTCATCTATTGATAAATTAGCAATCCTTTCCAGATTCTTATTGGCATCTTCCCTTAAAATTTCCAAATTTTCTTTCAGTACTTTTAAACGTTCAACTTTCTGGCGGAAATCAATTTCTTTGGCTTCATATTCAACCAGTTTTTTATCAAACACGCTTTCCCGGCGCATCAAAATGCGCTCCATTTTCAGGAGTTCCTCGCGGCGGGTATCTGTTTCCCGCTTGGTTTCTTCAATCAGCTTTAAAGCTTTTTCCTTGGCTTGAGATAAGACGCCTTCGGCCTCGGTCTTGGCGTCTAAAATCCGCTTTTGTAATTTAGATTCGATTGTCCCCGCTTCGCGCTTGGCGATTGACTGGCGGGCAAAATAGCCGGCGATAGAACCGGCGACCAGTGAAACCGTCGCTATAATTAGCGTTAGTGCTTGAGTCATAAGAAATAAGAATTTGGTAGTCCATTTTTTGGAAAATTTAAACTGTGAACCCCAAGTTCAAGGTTATTTTCATGACTCTAGCTTATCAGACACTTGCCTTTGTGTCAAAAAATCCGCCGGAGGGCGGATTTTTTTGTACAACCAACAACTTAACTATATTTTCGGTTTAATCACTTCGTCAATCAACCCGTACACTTTGGCTTCTTCGCTTGTAAGGTAATAATCGCGATCGGTGTCTTTTTCGATTTTAACAAGCGGTTGGCCGGTATGATTGGCGATTATCGAATTTAGTTTTTCGCGAATTTTGATAATCTGTTTGGCGGTAATTTCAATTTCCACCGCCGCCCCGCTGGCTCCGCCCATAACTTGGTGAAGAAGAATCTCGGCATTCGGCAAGGCAAAGCGTTTCCCTTTTGTTCCCGCTGCCAAAATCATCGCTCCCATCGATGCTCCCATTCCCACGCAAACGGTGGAGATATCGCATTTCACATATTGCATCGTATCGTAAATCGCCAATCCGGCGGTAACCGAACCGCCCGGGGTATTGAGATATAGTTGGATATCTTTAGTGGGACTTTGGCTGGCGAGAAATAGCATCTGAGCAATTACTGAATTGGCAACAGCGTCGTCAATCGGCCCGGCAAGGAAAATAATCCGTTCTTTCAAAAGCCGGGAATATATGTCGTATGCCCGCTCGCCGTATTGGGTTTTTTCGATGACTGTTGGGATTAAGTTCATATTCTAACAGCGTTATGTTGGATAATTTAAATCAGGAAAG
>CAZUEG010000042.1:0-6209 GCA_964619495.1 uncultured Candidatus Saccharibacteria bacterium
GTATTTTCATGCAGAAAATAAAAAATTCAACAATAATCTTTTTATTCATCTTTGATTGACCAAAAACTCTTTCTTCGAACACAATCGGCATTTCCTCTATCTTAGCTCCTAAGCTGAACGCTCTGTATTTCATTTCAACCAGAAACGCATAACCGTTATTTTCCGTGTTCTCTGAGATTACTTTTTCAAGCAAATGATTATTCCAACCCAAAAATCCGGCAGTAAAATCGCCTATCGGCGTGCCGGTAGAAAATCGGGCCGCCAAATTACCAATTTTGCTCAGCCATCTTCTTTCCCATCCCCAGCCGGAAATACTGCCGCCGTGGATATATCTTGAACCGACAACCAAATCGTTATGCTCCAGCATCATTACCATTTTTCTTAAATACCGTGGCGGATGAGAAAAGTCAGCATCCATCTGGATGATTTTTGTTGCCCCCAAAACAATTGCTTTTTTCATTCCCTCTAAATATGACCCAGAGAAGCTTCTTTTTTTCGTGCGTAGTATCGGCCATATCCGCTTATCGTTTTCTGCCATTTTGGAAACCAGAGAAAAGGTGCTGTCTTTAGAATTATCGTCGACTATGATTATATTTACCTCTGGAATAAAAGAGAATATTCCTTTTACTAAACGCGCAATGTTTTTACTCTCATTGAAAGTAGGAATAATTATGAAAATCATAAAATTGGCCGTATCCGGCAACGTATCTGTAAAAATTATTGTTTTTTAAAAATAGACAAAGACACGGGTTCTCCTGATTCAAAGAAGTAGGTTTTCTCTAAAACGAACTTGTTATCTATTAAAACAGAAGATAATAAATAATCGGGAATCAAGTATCCGTTAATACAACCAATCTTTGTAGTTTGGGAACTGACCTTCCTTTTGAATTGTTCTTGTAAGTTCTCCCTTTCCTGTTCATTTGCTTTAAACATAACCCAGTTATATCTGGTTACGTTTAAGAAGATGTCTTCGTCGGGGGTTACTGTATCGGGAAAGAAATAAATCATGTCGAAAGAGTCGTTTTTTTGATAATATTTTGTCGGCCAAATTTCGATCGAACCTACTAAGACATCTACCCTTGTCTCCTCGATAATTTTTGTTACTTCTTGCCACCGTCCCTTAATTGCAATTACCCCGAAATAATGACTTTCTATCAACGAAAAAGAAAAAACGGCCATAATAAAGATAGCAGATAACAACGAAAAGGAAATGTCTAATTTATTATTTTTATAAAATAACTTTTTGATTGATACCAACGATATATTTATTCCATGGGCAATAATTAAATAATAAAAAATCGCAGATGATATATAAAATTTGCCCATAAAACCATTGACAATCAACGGTAAAGTCATTAATGGAAAAACAAGAAAAATTAAACACAAGCTAAGGGGGAGATTCTTTTTAGATCCTACTTTCAGATAAACTGACAAAATTAAAGTGAAACCGCTTACAAAAAGTAGAAGGTTTAGAAAATAAGGGCTCGAGTAATAGTTTAGATATTCCGAAAATAAAAAAATTGGAGCCGCGATAATTATTGGAAGATTTCTTTCTCCGTTAAAATACCATCCGGAGAAGAATCCCCCTGTCTCAACTAAAGATAGTTTATTTCTTAAAAAAAGAAATACCCAAGGCAGAAACGAGGCGACGACTACAACCAGAATACAAATAATGAGTATTTTATTTTTGATTGTTCTATGATTTATGATAATGAACACAAGTTGGGAAGCAACGAAAAGAATTCCGGTAATATGAAGGAATAGAACGATAAGGTTGCTGCAAAAAAACAAAATAAAATTTCTTTTTCGGTTATCGTTATTTATTAATTGCCAGAAAAAATGACTGGCGATTATTATCCATAAAAACAAGTGAACATACATTCTGACTTCTGAGCTATGACGGATAAAAAGCGGCGACAGAGAAAGAATAACCATGGCAATAAGCGCTGTCCGCTTATTAAATAAATTTTTGGCAAAGACGTAAAAAAGAAAAATCGACAGAAGGGCCGGTAAAAATGAAAATAATCGCAAAATTAATTCATTCGTCCCAAAGATTTTGATATAGAAATGAAGAAACCAATAATACAGGGGGGGATTATTTTCGTATTTAAGATATTGCCAGGAATCAATCAAAGATTTTTTAGCAATTTCCACTGAGAATATTTCATCAAACCATAGCGAACCGCCCCTTATTAGGGCGATAAAACTTATCGTCACCCCAATCCCAACCGCTAGAAGACAACAGCAGATTAGTTTATTTTTTTTGATTTTATTCACGAGTCCAAAAAGAATCTCTCTTTCCATAACAGATTAAAAATTATACCCTATTGATAGATAAAGATATCACAGATTTACAATTTACACAGCGGGCTCTGCTGTAAATTATCTTTTACAGATTATTAAACTAATGGCAGCCAAAACACGAATATTAATAATTATTTCCTTGTTAATAGCCTTGTGCCTAACAAGATTTTGGAATATTGGCTTTCCGTCGAAGGTAGTTTTTGACGAAGCCCACTTCGGACTTTATGCTTCTAAATACCTATCACACAGTTATTATTTTGACATCCATCCGCCCCTGGGCAAATTATTCTTTGCCTTAGTGGCTAAAATCAGTAATTTTGGATCAGATTTTTATTTTACCGAGGGCGCAAACTACGGTAATCTTAATTATGTGCCATTAAGGTTTTTTAACGCCCTTATTGGTGTTTTTTTCATATTTATAGTATATCTTTTAGCCAAAGAAATAGGATTTTCTAAGAGAATTGCCTTTATCGCCGGCTTCCTAATTGCTTTTGACAACGCCTTGATCCTGGAGTCACGTTTGATTCTCTTGAACACTCTGCTTCTGTTTTTTATCTTTCTTTCAATTTATTTATTTTTTAAAGCCCAAAACAATCAAAACAATACTAAGAAATGTTTTTTTCTTATTTTCCTGACCGCGTTATCTTCGGGCGTTGCTATTTCGATAAAGTGGTCCGGTTTTGGTTTGTTTTTATTATTTTTTCTCCTGATCTTTTTTTCAAAAAAATTACGCTATAAGCAGAAAATAATGCAAATTATTGTCTTGCTATCGGTTTCTTTACTTGTCTATGTATTCGCTTTCTTTGTTCATTTCCAGTTAGCCTATTATCCTTGTTCGGAAAACTGCGGTTGGGCGCTGGATTATTACCGTTCCAGGTGTGACTCCTGTGTTTTCTATACGATACCGTCTGAATCTAATAACTTCTTTACCAAATTACTTTTAGTTCATAATTGGATGTTCTTATTAAATGTCCCCGAAAGTTCATTTGATACATTTCCTTATGAAAGCAATTGGTTCAGTTGGCCGTTAATGCTTAGGCCGATACCGTATTTCCCGGAAAATAGCATTTTCTCTTCGGGAGGTGAGTCTTACCAGAACGCGGGGATCGGAAATAATTATTTATTTTTGATCGGAAATCCGGCTATTTGGTGGCTTGGTTCCCTCTCTATTGTTTTTGGGATTATTTATCTCTTATGGAAAAAGATTTTTAAAAAAGAAATCTTTGAAACCAATCAATATAGCTTGATAATAATTATTTTCGGTTATTTTTGTTTTCTATTACCCTTCATTTTTATCAGACGATTTCTTTTAATTTATCTTTATTTCCCATCTTTGGCTTTTTCGATTATTTGTCTGGCGATTGTGTTCGACTCCGTTATAAGAAAAATTTTTAAAGAGGAAAACGGTGGGGAAAAATTTTTTTATCAAAACAAAAAAGCCAATCTGGCATTAATCAGTTTCCTATTAATAATTTTAGCAGTATTTATTTTTTTCTCGCCTCTTACCTATGGCTTTCCTCTTTCCGGGAAAGGACTTAATTTGAGAATGTGGGGTGGAGATATGTGGCGTCCTGTTCTAGAACTACACCAATAAAACAAAAACCGGCGGATTAGGTAGTCTGACATTTTTAATCGGCTAATCAGTTTTAATCAATATCTTTTTTTTCTCTTTATCTATTTTCGCCATTCTGATGGTCAGGATTCCGTCCTTCATATCCGCTTCCGAGTGGCCGGTATCGACTTCCTGGGGGAGAATTATCTCCCGGGAGAAAGGCCCCCAATAACATTCCTGATAAAAATATTTGATATCTGATGACTCCTGCGGTTTTTCTCTCCGGCCGCGGATTGTTACCATGTCCTTCTCGATTAATATATCCAAATCTTTAGAATCAATACCGGCGATTGCCGTTTGAATGACAAAATCTCGTGAAGTTTGATAGAAATCAACCGCTAACTGTCCCTCGGGTTCAAACCATTTCTTTTTTTTTGCCTCCTCGTCGTCAATATCAACCGCTCCGGTAGATTCTTCTTTTTCGGTAACCGTTAGCGTTTTTTTTGCGTTAGAAATAAAACTGTCTTTAACCGGCGCCGATTTAACTGCCGGCCGGTCATCAGTCTCTTCTTCGTTAATATCTTCAACCTGATCAGATTTTACTTTCAGTTTATCAAAGAGTGACATATTGTTTAGAAATACCGGCTATGGCCTTTTGGTTAAGACTCGGCAAAGTCCGGTATATTTTTTTACTTTATTAAATTCCAGGGAAACGGATAGCGCTAATCCGAATACGATTATTATCGGAATGATCAGCCTTAAATCCGTTGTCAGCCCCATTATAGAGAAATTATACAATCCATGCAAAGCAATTGCCGTCAATAATCCTAAAACCGTAAAGGCTGTCCGGTTTTCCGTTTCACGGTAGGCGATGGCGAGGAAAAAACCGACCGTTCCCGAACAGAGAGCATGGAGAAAAGTAGCGCCGAAAAATCGGATAAAAAGAACGATGGCGATTCCCGCATATGTAAATTCGGTGTCCGATCTAAAAAGCATTAATAAGTTTTCCGTGGCGGCAAATCCCAAGCCGGCAATAATCATATACAGCATCAGATCCATCGGCTCGTCCATTTGAGAGCTTTTGACGACCTTCGAACGGACAACAAGGTATTTCAGCAGTTCTTCGGTAAAAGCAATGCCGATAAAGGCGTTTAGTCCGATAATTAATATCTGCGGGAAGGGTAACAGTTCCACGATATCGTTGAATCCCACTTCGATAAGCGCTACCGGTAGCGGGGCAATCATTCCCCAGAGAAATACCTTGATAATCATCGGGTTCGATTCGGGATGGGCGTCTTTTCTTAAATAAAAAGCCAGCCAGATCAAGCTGGGCGCTAAACCGGCCAACAGATACAGAAGAAAAGACATCTGATTAATTAAATTCAAAATTCAAATAACAAATGACAAATCAAACCTAAGCTTAAAAACTTAAACATATTTGAATTTTAAATATTGATTTGTGGGCATGCTTTGCTTTTTGCTTTTGTCATTTGAATTTAAGATATTACGACGGGGTTTGGTTGTTTTGAATTAATCGTCACCCTTCACCGTCGGCCATAACGAGACAATTAGCGGGTCACCCTTCTTTTTGGGGAACTTTTGCCAGAGCTCTTCGGTAATAAATGGCATAAACGGATGAAGCAGTTTTAAGCAATTAAGAAAAACATGGCGTAAAACAGATAGGCTGACCAGGTCGCCGTTTGAGATCCGCGGCTTTGTCTGCTCGATATATTTATCAGCGAAATCGTGCCATATGAATTGATAGATTGTTTCGGCAGCCAAATCAAACCGGTATTTCTCCAGATAATTCGTCGTTTGCGCAATTATCCGATTAAGACTGGCAATTATCTTTTTATCTTCTTTCGTTTGCCCTTTTATATCAGGTGAATAAAACGGGATCTGTTTTTTAGGGCTATATCCGGACAGGATGAAACGGCCGATATTCCAAACCTTATTGGCAAAATTGCGCATTGATTTTATTTTTTCGTCATAAACGGAAATATCGCTGGCCGGCGAGACCCCATATACTAAAGACATCCGCAAGGCGTCGGCGCCGTATTTATTGATCATTTCGATGGGATCGACGACGTTATTTTTACTCTTACTCATCTTTTGGCCATTTTTATCCACCACCCGGGCATGGAGATGGATCACTTTAAACGGTGCCTTTCCGGATAGATAAATTCCCAGCATCATCATCCGGCCGACCCAGAAAAAAAGGATATCCCAAAGAGTATCCAAAACGGAGGTCGGATAAAAATACTTGAAATCGGCGCTTTTTTCATAAAAACCGAGAGTATTAAGCGGCCATTGGCCGGATAAAAACCAAGTATCAAAAGTGTCGGTTTCCTGG
>CAZUEG010000043.1:0-6194 GCA_964619495.1 uncultured Candidatus Saccharibacteria bacterium
AATGACAAAAGCATAAAGCAAAGCATGCCCACAAATCAATGTTTAAAATCATAAAGCAAAATATTTATATTATTTGAATTTGATTTGTTATTTGTTATTTGCTTTATGATTTGGAATTTTAACGTTTCGTTAAGCCTCCATTACCTCCTGGATATCGTCGCAGATCATTTTTGGCATCCCGTCGCGGCTGTCAATCTTGCCGCGGATAAAAACAATTTTGTTTTCTTGCCAGGCCGACGGGTTGCGCTCCAGGACGCTGGGAAAAGCGATCACTTCAATTTTGTCTTTTTCGTCCTCCACTTTTACGAACAACATCGGCTTGCCGTTCTTGGTGATGATTTTTTTGACCGACGAGATAATTCCGCCGATTTTAACAATCTGGCCGGTCAATTCCTGGGTAATGCGGCAGATGGGCGTCGTTCCGCGCTCCAAGATCTTTTTAAAGCTTTCAAGGGGGTGGCTTGACACATATAGCCCCAGTAATTCTTTTTCCCATGTCAGCTTATCCTTTTTAGTTGCCGGCTGGGCGTCGGGAAGAGACAGTTTTGACGACTTGAAACCGGTATTATCAAACAAACCGCGTCGCTTGTCGTTTTTATCTTTTTTATTCCGCTGGTACTCGAGGATTTTTTCCACATTCATTAATAATTTATTCCGTTCTTCAAGGGAATCGAAAACGCCGGCCTTAATAATGCTCTCCAATGATTTTTTATTGAGATCTTTGGAAGTAATCCGGTCTAAAAAGTTCTCGATTGATATATACGGGCCGTTGGCTTTTCTCTCTTCAACAATAATCTCGACGATTCCGTCTCCGACATTTTTTATTGCCGACAACCCGAAACGAATTTGCTGTTCCCCGGGGACAACGCTGAAAAAACGGAAACTTTCATTGATGTCGGGAGCGAGGACAGAGATTCCCATCTTCTTGCTCTCGCTGATTAAAAAGCCGATCCGTTCCATATCATGCTTCTCTGATGTTAATAAAGCCGCCATAAACTCTACCGGATAATGGCATTTTAAATACGCCGTCTGGTAGGCAACCAAAGCATATGCCGCGCTATGGCTCTTATTAAATCCGTAGCGGGCAAAAGGAAGAATCCATTCCCAGATTGTTTCCCCTGTTTTTTTGCTGATTCCGTTTTTAATCATCCCCTCGATCATTTTTTCTTTTTGCGCTTCCAGAAGCGATTTGATTTTCTTGCCGACGGCTTTTCTTAAAATATCGGCCTCGCCCAAAGTAAAGCCGGCCAGCTCTCTGGCGATAAGCATCAACTGCTCCTGGTAAACGCAAATCCCGTATGTCGATTTAAGAATCGGTTCGAGTTTCGGGTGGATATAAGTGACTTCTCTCTTTTTGTGCTTGCCGTTGATGAAATCGGGAATGAATTGCATCGGCCCCGGACGATATAAGGCAACCATGGCGACGATGTCTTCAAATTCCGTCGGTTTCAATTGTTTTAAATATCTCTGCATCCCCGACGACTCCAGCTGAAAAACCCCAATCGTATTCGCCTTTTGGAGGGTTTCGTAAGTTTCTTTATCGTTTAAGGGGATATTATCCAGGTCAACGGCGAGATTTTGCACCTTGTATATCCTTTTTAATGTATCCTCAATAATCGTCAGATTCTTAAGACCCAAAAAATCCATTTTGAGAAGTCCCAAATCTTCAATCGAATGCATCTCGTACTGGGTCACGATATTTAAATCGTCCTGGGTCGGATGCTGGAGGGGAATCAGTTCCTCCAAGGGGTCGGCGGAAATAACCACCCCGCAGGCATGAGTCGATGCGTGCCGGGCAACCCCCTCCAGCTTTTTGGCGAAATCAATTAATTTGCGCGCTTGCGGGTCGCTTTCACAAAGCTCTTTGAATTCGTCCACCTTTTCCAGTGTTTCATCAAGATCCATCCCGAAAGGAATCATCTTTGCGATTTTGTCGCAGTAGCTGTAACTGTACAAGAGAGCGCGGCCAACATCCCTGATAACCGTCCTGGCGGCCATCGTTCCGAAAGTAATAATCTGGGCAACATGGTCCCGGCCGTACTTTTCGGATACGTAATTAATCACTTCGTCGCGCCGGCGGTCAGCAAAATCCATATCGATATCCGGAAGGCCGCCGGCTCTCTCCGGGTTTAAAAACCGTTCAAACAGAAGATTGTGCTGTAGAGGATTGATGTTAGTGATTCCCAATACATAAGCTAACAGCGAACCGCCAACCGATCCGCGGCCGGGACCGACAACAATTCTCTCCTGTTTTGCCCAATTAACAAAATCCTGAACGATTAAGAAATAGGAGATGAAGTTCATTTGCTTGACGATGCCGATTTCATATTCCAGCCGGTCTCTGATTTGTCGGGTTATCTTGTCGGGAAATCTTTTTATAAGGCCGGCCTCTGCTAATTCTATCAGGTATGATTCGGCGGTTTTCCCTTCAGGCACGGGAAAAGACGGTATTTTTATCTTTCCCAATTCGAATTCAAAATTACACTGCCCGGCGATTTTCTGGGTATTTGAAATCGCTTCGGGATAATCTTTAAAATCATTAATCATTTCTTCCGGGCTTTTCATCGAAAAATCATCGGCTTTCATTGTCAGCCGTTCCGGATCGTTGGGGTCTGCTCCGGTATTAATAAGCATCAGGATGTCCTGCGCTTCATTGTCGTCTTTATCAAGGTAATGCATGTCGCAGGTGGCAACCAAAGGAATTCCGGTTTTTTTCGATAACGCAATAATTCTTTCGTTAAGAATTATCTGATCCTTAATATTCTTGTGGCTTTGGACCTCCAGGTAAAAACCGTCCTCGCCGAATATCTTTTTGTATTTCAAAGCGGTTTTCTCCGCTTCGACGTCCCTGCCGGCCATTAAAAGCCGGGGGATTTTTCCTTGCAGGCACGCGGACATCGCGATCAACCCCTCGCTGTGTTTTTCCAAAAGCGCTTCATCAATCCTGGGTTTATAATAAAAACCCTCCAAATGGGCTTTGGTAATTAACTTAACGAGGTTTTGGTATCCGATTTGATTTTTAACGAGAAGAACTATGTGGTAGCGGCGATTATCGATTCCCGGCTGGCGATCATGCATATCGCCCGCTGCCAGATACAGTTCGGCGCCAATTATCGGCTTAATCCCTTTTTCTTTTGCTTTTTTAAAAAATTCGACTGCTCCGTATAAAACTCCATGATCGGTAATTGCCAGAGATTCCATTTTCAGCTGCTTGGCGCGGTCGATAAGCCCGTCAATTTTTGCTAATCCGTCAAGCAAGGAATAATGGCTGTGGACGTGAAGATGGGTGAATTTACTATCCATGGAAATTTAAAGAATTGCTAAGAAAAATAATCTAACGCGCAAATAAAACAAACCACCTCGCGCGAAACATTAACCCATTTTACTTGCGCCATTGTAACAAGTCAAATCCTGACGTAAATTTCAAATTTCAAATTTAAAATTATACGAAAGTGTTATAATCCAACTATGAAAAACAACAAGATTAAACCTTCTTTAAGAGAAGAACGTCGCTTGTGGCGGCGGGGTTTTCGCCATGTTTGCGGGATCGACGAAGCGGGCCGGGGGCCGCTGGCCGGTCCGGTAGTGGCGGGAGCAGTGGTCGTCAGACCCCCAAGCTACAAACTACAAACTACAAATTACAAATTATCCGCCAAGGGCGGCTATAATCCGCCACGGAAGAAATCCCGCTCAGCGGGACAAACTCCAAATAAATCTCAAATAATAAACAACAGCTGGAACCTAGAATTCAAGGCACTGCTTAATCTTGTCAGAGATTCGAAACAACTTACGGAGAAGCAAAGAGAGATGGCTTATGGGAAATTAACCAAATCGAAATTAATTGATTTCGGTATCGGCATTGTCTCGGAAAAAACAATCGATAAAATCAACATTAAAAATGCCGCAGAGAAAGCAATGTGTCTGGCGGTCAAGAAATTATCACCTAATCCGGATTTTGTTCTTATCGACGGTAATAGCTTAAAAAATAAAAACCTCCTCCAGTTCCATTATCGATTGATTGTCAAAGGCGACCAAAAAGTGTTTTCCATTGCCGCCGCTTCAATAATCGCCAAAGTGACAAGAGATCGCCTAATGGAAAGGTATAATCGGAAGTTTCCCGGTTACGGCTTCGATATCCATAAAGGATATCCGTCAAAATCTCATGTTGCTTGCCTTAAAAAACTCGGCCCTTCAAGAATTCATCGCCGGTCATTCGGTCCGGTTAAAGAAATGATCAAACGCCTTGATTAAAACCATTTTCCGTGTTATTTTTATGAAGTGCGTCAGATTATAAATTGTAAATTAATATTAATAAACTCCTTAGTGTTTAAAAATTAAAAATTGTAATTATTTGTCATTTGTTATTTGTAATTTGAATTCTGCAAAGATATGGGTGTTCCTAAAAAAAGAATTACCAGCTCGACGCGGGCGCAAAGACGAAAGCACTTGCGGCTTAAGCCTATTAACTTGATTGCTTGCCCTAAATGCGGACAGCAAACCAAGCCGCATCAAGTTTGCCGATTTTGCGGTTTTTATAAGGGAAAGGAGGTCGTTAATGTTTTGGCAAGGTTAGACAAGAAAGAGCGCAAGGCGCGGGAAAAAAATATCAAAGAAACCGAGAAAGAAACGCAGGCGCCAAAACAGCCGGAAGCGTAACCGGTTTTGGTTTGAAAATTGAAAATTGGTAATTGAAAATTCTTTAAGTATGGGTTCCCGCCACTTGGCTCGCTCTATCGCTGTCCAGAGTTTATACGAATGGGATTTTTTCAATTTTGACAAAAACGTATTGAAGCGGGCGCTGGGAGAAAATATCCGGAATCTGTCCCCAAAACCGGAAGATATTAAATTCGTTAACCGGATAATTGACGGTATTATTACTAATCAAAAAGAAATCGACGATCAAATCGTTAAGTCTGCTCCGGAATGGCCGATCAGCCAGATTCCGATTATCGACCGCAATGTTTTAAGAATCGGGCTGTACGAGCTGATGTATGGCGATAAAAAAGCCGTTCCTCCAAAGGTGGCAATCGACGAAGCGATTGAATTGGCAAAAAACTTCGGCGGAGAAAATTCCAGAAAATTTATCAATGGGGTGCTGGGAACCGTATTCAAGCAAATAACAGAGACCCGCTAGGCGAGTTTAGCTCGCTTAGCGAGCTGATAATAAATATTACAATGCTGGAATCACAAAATAGAAAAAAGGAAATTGATTTTAATCTGGTTGAAAAGAAGATCGGTATTGTGTTTAAAAACAAAAGCTTATTAGCCCAAGCTTTTTGCCACCGGTCGTATTTGAATGAAAATCCGGGATTCTGCCTGGAGCATAACGAGCGGCTGGAATTCTTGGGCGATGCCGTATTGGAGCTGGCGGTCACGGAAAGGCTTTATGAAATGTTTCCCGGCCGTCCCGAAGGCCAGCTAACGAATTTACGCGCCGCTCTGGTCAACGCCAAAATGTTGTCAACAGTCGCCGGCGAGCTTGGCTTTAACGATTATCTGCTATTGTCTAAAGGGGAAACCAGAGAAATCGGCAAAGCGCGCCAATATATTCTTGCCAATGCCTTTGAGGCGGTGATGGGGGCGATATATTTGGACGGCGGATATAAATCGGCCGCAAAACTAGTCGGCAATTACCTGATGCCGCATTTGGAAATGATTATGAAAACCGGATCCTATAAAGATGCCAAATCTCTTTTTCAGGAAAAGGCGCAAGAGGAAGCGGGAGTTACTCCGGTTTATAAAGTTCTTGATGAGTCCGGCCCCGACCACGATAAGCGGTTCGTAATCGGCGTTTTTCTTGGCGACGAATGTATCGCCCAGGGAGAGGGATCGTCTAAGCAAGAAGGGGAGACCGATGCCGCGAAAAATGCCCTGGGCATCAAGCATTGGTAAGGTATTGAGATTTGCCGCCATAAGTGGTATACATCTGGCTATACCCAAAATACTCTAATTTGCAACCTTGAAAGAAAATTTTGGGTACATAAATCGGTTAACGAGAGTTGCAAACTCGAGTTAAACGAGTATATAATTGAATATTATCATCCAAAGTACGGAAAAGTATGTTGACTATCAGATTATTTCGCACCGGGAAAAAAGGCCAGCCATTCTATAAAATAGTTGTTACCGATAGAAAAAACGCCGCTCATAACGGCCGGTTTATCGAAGAAGTCGGGGTCATTAATCCGATAAAGAAA
>CAZUEG010000044.1:0-6188 GCA_964619495.1 uncultured Candidatus Saccharibacteria bacterium
TTCGTCTATAATAATGAATCTATTATCCCCCACCAGCTGTTTTAAAAACTCCAAATCTTTGTTCTTTAAACTTTCCCTGTCTGTAATATTGTCGCAGTTAAAAAAAACGGCTTCCCCGTCTTTAAAGCTTTTTTGAAACTCATTAAGCAGGGTTGTTTTGCCTATCTGGCGCGAACCCGTAATAATTAGAATCTTTCCCTTGAAAAACCTTTCTTTTAATTGTTCCTGCAATAATCTTTTATACATAATTTTGTGATTACATTCACTATTTTATGCCTAATTCAGTGATTGTCAAGCATATTTGTCCACAGGCGACGGATAATCAATTCAACTCTAAATACTTACCTTCGCTGATTATTTCCACTTTGCCGTCAACAACTTTTAACGCCGACTGATCGTCGAGAGCGTATAATTTTTTGTTTTAATACTCTGTTTATATTATTATATTAAGCAAAAAACCCATATTCTGCACACTACAGCAATTATAGTGTGCAGAATGTGAAAAGCAAAAATGAGCAAAATTTAAATTATCTACAACAAGCAACGGTAATCAGGATAATTATCTTTGATAATTTGCTTCCATCTCGCAGTTTCGTTGCCATCACCGATATCGTTCTTATGATAAATCAAAAGGACGTTAATAATGCCTGTATCTTTATGGACAGCTGTAATACAACGATTCCCAGGACCGTGCCGTGATTGATTAGTGCCGGCGATCTTAAACTCAACCTTGCAAATTTTGATATGCGACGTTTCAATAATCACTTCCGCAATCGTCCTGGTCAGTAACACATCGAAACTTTGCAACTCTCTAATCAAGGCCTCAATGGTAATATCCCAAGCTCGGTGGTATTTCTTTTCAAAGCTTTTAATAAAGTGTCTTTCGGCATACTTTTCAATATTTACCGAGTATCTAGTAGACATGATCCGGGTTTTCTTGAGTGATTAACCCATAAGGAATGATTTCGTTGTTTTCACAAATCAAATATGGCAATTGATCGTGAGTAAATTTGATAATATCTTGAGTTCTTTTGCCTTTCCATTTTATCGAAATATCATTCACCAATTTCTTCTCAATCTCGTTTAATTCTGTTAACTCTTCTCGCGCGCCAGATCTGGTTTGAGAAATTAAAAACGCGCCGTCTTTAGTGGTATTGTCGATATCAATAGCGCCTTCTTCAAACAGTTCATCAATCGCGCGAAAATAACTATCCGGCACCGGACCATATTGAATTTTGCGGTACGACATGCCGCTCATGCTTTCTAAATATTTATAAAACCACGCAAAATCGGCCAGATAGAGCAACTTAGCTAATTTGGTTTTTGTAACTTTGCCGCCAACGCCAATATCAGTACGCAAATAAGCCAAAATCATCTGTTTATATTTGGCATAGTTCGGCTTCAATCCGCTTTTCATTTCTTCCAGGGAAATGCCAAAAATATCGGTTAATTTAACTGCTTGAGACAGGCTCAATTCTATCTTTCCTTGCTCAAAGCTAATGTAAGATGAGCGAGAAATGCTTAATTTTTCGGCAATTTCGGCTTGAGATAAACCCTTTTTTACTCTAAGCTCCTTAATAAATTTATAATAATCCTTACTCATATGATTGTTTAGTTATATGTGCCGAAGTATATATCATATATGTCAGAATGTCAAACTACAGATGTCGTTATTCTAGACATATGGTTTATTCCCGAATTCATCTTACGAATTCCGCGGGGTCTGACCCCGCGGAACGATGACAGATTATCGAGAACAGTTCTCGATACACTCAACAATCTCCCGAGAACTGTTCTCGGGAGATTACTTTTAAATAATCTAAAACTATTTCTTTGTAATTAAAACCAAACTTTAAAGATGAAATATTTTTTGGCGAGATTCCCACGAGAACCGTCCTCGAGGACGGTTCTCGTGGCATTACTTGTTGGATTAAACCGCTACTATAGTCTTATTTCTAACTCAATTTCGTCTCTTAGGGGAATGTTATCTTCTCCGGTAAATGGGATTCCCGGTTTTAATTTCCGAGAGATTTCTAACGCATTAGGGTAAATTTTATTCAGGCAAAAACCTCTTTTTTGCCAAAACCCTAAAGCATTCAGGTTGTCATTAGTGGTAATAAGCCAAACCCGTCTAATCTTTTGCGCCTTAGCTAAGCTCATGATCCGACTAATCAATTTTGTTCCAATTCCTCTTTTTTTTAAAAAACTGTCCAAGCTGACAATTTCTATTCCGTCGCTAGCAACCTTAAATGTAATCAGTCCCCTCTTTTCGCCATCAACTTCGGCAATAAAACCGTCCAGTGTCTCCGGTTTATGACTTTTCCCGCGGGTAACAATAAAATCGCCGCCCCAGCGCCGGTTGAAAACGGTTTTTATCCAATTTACATCTTTTAATTTTGTTCTTCTTATCCTGATTCTCATATTTTTATTCTACCAAAAAATAGAGAAAGTTCCACCGCGGAGACAGCTCCGTGGCAACTCAATATTATAGGAGACCCGGTCTCCCTTATTTTTCAGCCCCAAGAACAAAATCCCACGGAATCTGACCCCGTGGGGAATTATCGAGAACTGTTCTCGTTACTTGTCTTGTATCTTATCTAATTCTTTTTTCAGAATTACAAATTGCTTATCGGTAATTCTTATCAATCCGCCTCGAGCTTGAAATTGTTTTATTCCCAATTTCCTTAATCGGGATATTGGTATTCCGTCTTCACTTTTCACCCTTTTGCGTATATCTACTCTTACTCCACAGCTCCATACCTTACCAATGTCTGTAGAGGTTATTTTCAAATCTTCTCCTTTTTGATTGTCAGCAATTTGACCATAGGCATAAATCGTTTTAAGTCCGATTCGGTCGTTTTCTTCACGACCAGTTTCATATAGGAAAAATCCATCACATTCTTTGAATCTTTTTGCCTGCCATGGGAATCTTTCATTAAATGAGATGACTCCTCCTTTATCTTTTTCAGGATAACGGTCGGCCCATGGCCCCCATATTGTTTTGATATAGTAATTCATAATTAGAAATTTAATCCTTAAATACCTCTGGAGAATATTGTTTAGCGGCTTCAAAAATAAGTTTTATTCGAGCATTTTGGAATGAATTATCATTATATGCCTCTTTTGTCCAAAGTCCCTTGTTTTCTGGAATAAAATGCAATTTAGCACGTTCAATATATTGTGGAAGGTAATCTATAGGTCCATCTTCACCGATTGATGCATTAACCGGCTTATGCACGAAGGTAATGTTTGCAAGATTGCTAACCACTTTTTCCACTTCAGACGGATCCTCAACGTCATCAAGTTCGAGTTCTCGTTTAAGATATTCCTGTGGAAAAATATGGTGTTTCTCCAATTCCTTAAGGTCGCGCGAGGCAATAAGTTTCGCATCCCAATCTTCTGCCTTATTTTTTGTGAGTAAAATATATAAAAGAAAAGTGAATGCTTTATTTGCCTCACGCAATACGTTTTTTTCTAATCCATCTTGTATATACTCAAGGTTAATATGCTTTCAAACTTTCATCGTGGATTGCAATTCAGAAAAAGGAAAGATATTTGAATCAAGGATCATGTTCATATCACGATTCAATCGAGTATCAACGCTGGTACTATAATGGCTATTTAGATTAGTTAAAATAAACCAAGCTGTTATTCTTTTTCGATCCTCATCGGATATTTGATCGACACTTTCAATATTGCTCTTCCCGAAATATGTTGAAATAGGGATCAATGTTGTTTGAGATGGTATAATTCGCACATTCCGGATTCCAAATTCTTCCTCTAAAAATCCAAAGGTTAGTCGGAGTGCACGTTCGCTAGTTTTAAGTTTTGTGTCTAAATCTTCTGGTGAAATTCCCCTAATCTTCTCAATGTTTGCCTTGAATTGCTTCGGTTTCGCCAACTGCGTTTGAGAAAGACCGAGGTTGGAAAAGACTGAGCGCATTATTGGTTGCATTGTTACTTCCCGGTTTTCAAATTCTCTATACAAATTCAATACTCGCATCTTCAATTCTCCGCTCAATGTACCAGCCATAAATGACAACATAAGTTCAACATTACCGATTTTGATTCCCTCCTTGTTTATACGAATAAATGCTTCGGCCATTTTTGAAAAAATATTTTCTTCTTCGTTGACATCGTTTTCGCCAGTAGTTTCCATAATATATTGAGGTATTGGGTATTCTAGAATCTTTTGAGCAATTAATCGTATTTTATCAAAATCGGAACCAGTTGTATTTTTTTTGAGTTCTGATAACGTTTCGACGTCGTGACGACAAGATGCTTTTACAATTTTTGAACAGTCAATGCCTCTATTTCTGTGCCTCATGAATTTATTGGATGCTGGGTCATAAGCGATTGGGTCGCAAGTAATCGTTTCTCCACCACGCTTGATAGACCAATTATTAAAAAGTAGAAGTATGGATGCTGTCCGTTGCTGACCATCGATTACAAAATACCTGTCCTGTGTATTTGACGGTACATCATCAACTATCGGAACAGAAGTAGGATCAATAGTTGAAGCTACCTCCGGCGACGGTTTCCATAGAATTGTAGCTCCGATTGGATAATTCTGAACGATTGAATCAAGTAATTCTTTTATATTATCCGCATCCCAAACATACTGACGCTGAAACGATGGAAGCCAATATTTTCCCGACGGAATTTCTTCATTTATTAATTCTTGGATTGTCTTTTTTCTAACATCGATGCTAATATTTGCCATAATTTTATTTCCTGACTAAGTTTTCTTAGTTCCATGCTTGATTTTTGCGAATTTCAGCGCCGATTTGTAAATAAACCGGTCCGGAGTCCGATAGGCGGTTTTGCCTTTTTGTGCGCGATTTGACGAATAATTTTTCACAATTTTATTTTTGTGGCAAATAATATACCTTGTCCAACGTTTAAATCAATTTTTGGTTACTTTATCGTTAATTTTATCCCTCATTTTTATAACGACAATCGGTAATATCGTTATTCCGCCGAGAATTAGAAATCCTTTCCATCCCAAGGTTACGATAAAGAGTTTTATGAATACCCAAGTCCATTCAAAAATCGTTTTTAGTGACTGCCAAACATCAATTGGTGGTATAAAACTTAATGCCATAATAATTTTATTTCCTCAATTTCTAGCTGAATTTTTAATTTTCTCCCAATCTTTAATTATATCGCTACTTTCTCCCCACCACTTTTCAAACGGTGGTTTGTTCTCTGTTTTATTAAATTCGGTATATTGCCCCCTAGTGATAACATCTGGTGACGGAGCGTTAAAACACTTATCCCGAGAAATAATCCATCTGTCATGAATCTGAGGTGCTATTTTACGGTTCATTATCTTCAGCTCACAGTCTACTCCCTTATTCTTCATTTCTGATTTAAATGACTTAAATAAACCTCTAAAGCTTTCGTCGCTTTTTTCTATAGAAGTTAATATTTTGACTTCTTTCACTTCACTATCATCCAAAAATTGTGAAATAAATTTTAATCCTTCGAGAGAAAAATACTTGTCAATCCAAAATATATAATCGTCGCAACTTTTAATAATACGTTCCATTTGCAACCTATTTGAAAAGGGAGTTTCCGGACTCATTAGTGGCATTTGTCCTGATTCATCGCCTATTTCAAGAATGTTTTTTATCTCTTCTAAAATGGCCTTCTTTCGTTCTTCGGTGAATTCCTCGTAATCTTTCTTTGAAAAGTCTTCTCGAAGAAGAATCTCAACGCCTTTCCGCGAAATTAAATGTGTCTCAAGAAGTTTATATATATCTTCTTTCTTCTTTGCTTTCCTAAACATTTCCCCTAAATAAACATTTGGCAAACGATCTCGTATAATTTTTCTGTTGGTTTCATCGGCAAGGGGCGTCCTGTTTAATATAGAGTTTATCTCCCGGCCAATATTTTTTTTACCCCAAGAGAGAGGTATTATATGATGGTCTTCTAACTTCGAATATTCTGGAAGCATAAAAGTATTCCAGTCTTTTGCGCCCTTAAGGATTAAAATATCGAATATTGCTTTATAAATCGCTGAGCCTTGGCTATCTTCCGATTTCAAGTCTAAATAATTTATCTCATTATTACATTGCTCAATCACGCCTGGATAATTATTGTCATTTGTGAACCATTTTTGTAGGTCATAATAATCTTTTGTCGCTTGTGACTCCACTGAGCTTGAATAGTTTTTTGTGAAGTTT
>CAZUEG010000045.1:0-6131 GCA_964619495.1 uncultured Candidatus Saccharibacteria bacterium
GGAAGATCATCGTAATCATATGTTTATAAGTTTGAATAGTGGAAACTTGGGCATCAATAATGTCTTGTAAGTCAGGGATTCCCGGGGGACAAGCCGGACCGCTACATGGATCCTCTCGGCAACTATCGGAACAATTGCTGCAAAAGGGATTTGTCAGAGGACAGCAACCGTAATATGTTTCTGGAGTGCAAACTCCTGAACAGGTATAAAGCGGCGGCTTGCCGCACTGTTTTGCCAGGGCAACCATATTTTCTGCCGATGTAATTTCCACGCCGGCAGCATCAATAATCACCTGCATATAATCAATAATCCTTTGCGCCAAATCTTCTGTTCGGTCAACCGATTGGCCGATAGGCATTTCCAATTGATTAGGTGACAATTCAAGACTGAATGCTCCGACTAAGGGAAAATCAAAATTTAATTCCATTTGTCTCTTACAGTTAATCGGCTTGTCGGTAACCGGCGTTTCTGTGTCGTCAGCCAACACAACAGCAGGACGGCCAAGGTAAACGGTGAAACCAAAAATTGCCAAGAGAATAATAACTGTTGTTGTAAAATAGCGAGAATATTTTGTGTAATACGGCATAGTTAATTATTAGGGTTCCCACCAATCTTGAATTAATCTTGGATCCATAAAAGCCCCAGAATCTCTGACAACAACGAAGAACGATCTATTGCTGGTCGTGCCAATAGGATCGCCAACTTTCAAAGCAAGCAAATATCTCTTTATGCTCCCGCCGGCACTAACACATTTCTCGTTATCCTTGTATGCCTTAACAATATTCGGATCGACATTAATATTGTTGATTTGAACAGCATAACCGATTGCCACTTGATCTTCTTCGAGATAATTAAGAGTGATATTGCTTTCGTCGGCATAAGCGACCAATGCCTCAAAACCGCCGCTGATTTGATATCCCGTTGCGTCAGGAACTCTTACCGTTGTGTCAATATTGTCCTCCCATACATTCATTGCATGAACGGGCCATGTTGCCTCTAAAGGACTCCGATTCTTTTTCTTTAAACTAAATACTTCATAAATATTCGGCCTTCGGCCAAGTAGTCCATATAAATATGGCGCTCCGGCATCAAAACCAGCCCATCCATATAATGGGACGCGGTCAATGTATTGTTTTGCGGCAGTGTTATTAGGCGTCATATAAAGACCTCTCGCTTTCTCTGGATTGAGGTCTTTATTGGCTGACCGGTTTTCGGAACAGTTTGTTCCATTGACGGCAATAAAATTACCGACAGGCGTCTCTCCCGGAGGGACAACCGAAACTCCGCAGTCGGCACCCTCGGATGATTTGCAAAAAGCAGAAAACGCATAACAATCATACCCGTCTTGCGCTACTCCACCTTGAACTGTCGTTTTGTCTTCCCATCTTTCTCCGTCCACCGTATCTTGAAAAAGAACCTGACTGCAGTTATCTCCTTTTATTACCGTTATATGGCCGGCGTGCGGATCGCCAAATATTGTTTCGCAATATGCAATTACCGGATGATTTTTGGCAATATGACCGCTGATTTGATTAATATTGATATCTACATGGTTTAAACCATAATCGCCAGCAATTCTATTTATTCCGCCAGATATTGTGCCAACTCCGCAGACCCATTCGCTCGGATCACTAGTATTCAACTGATCAGCAATTATCTTAGGATTTACATTCTGACCAGTCAGGTACTTAACAACCATTGCCAAACTAGTTGGACCGCAACCCCAGTTTGTTATTATCGCCGTTGGACTGCAACTATCAATAATTGAATTCTGCCAAGGGTTGACTATTGGGTTCGGGCCGTATTGGTAAAAGGCGGGAAATGGGTTGATGAGCGATGCGGTACACGACGCTGGTGGCTGCCCCCCGCCACCGGATAATCCCTCGCAACCATTAGCTGGTTGAAATTGGAAAAATGCGTTATTTGAGATCTCAATAATTTCTTCATTACCCTCTTTGGGAACGTAAAAAGTGGCCGGGTCATCTCCTTCCGGTTCGCCCCTGTAAGGATCTTCGGGGTCGTCGTAAGGATCTTCGTCTAATTTAACGTTGTCCCATATTGATAACTTCTTAAGATCGGCGTTCTCGCCCTCAAAGGCCATAAACGTTTTGCGGGTTAATGGCGGTGCCTGGCTGTCGCGCAACAGGGCTTCGGCTAGTTTTAATTTTAATAATTCTTTCGCTAAATCTATCTGCGCTCTGGATGCCTGACAACGAGCGGCTTTCAATGCGTTAATCGCGTCCTGAATCAAACCGCAACTGGACGTACAAACAGGCGTTCCCCCGCAGGTGGTTTTTGTGACCTTACAACTCTTGTCTACGGTAACGTTGCAGCTTACGGTGTGTCGGCCAAGGCAGGCGGGATTTAAATCCCTTCTGGCATCATAATAGTAACCAACAGAAGCGGTTCCCGGACATGCTATTTCAACCGGGGGAGTCCACGCGTCGTAGCTGTAGGTATAACAATCCGGTAGTGGAGGAATCTGAATTGTTTTACCAAAGGTACCGTCTAACTTTCCGATTTGCACATCGCCGACACGACCGGTTACCTCCCCGCAAGTTTGACATATATTTGGTGAATAAGTAACCGTTCCGGTTCCCGATCCGGATCCGTTTACGGAAATGTTAATGACATCAGCGGTTAAGCAATTATCAAGAGTACTGCAACTAGGAGACGCTGGCGCCTGTAATGTTTGCGTGAAGATACTATCTCCGGTTAGAGATGTAAGGGTGGAAGGAAACCGGGCAAAGTTATTAACGGGATCTGTCGAAGACACCGGAGGACAGGTGACTACCTTGTATAACAGACAATCAAGCTCGCTCCTGACGTCCGCACAGGGTTCGGTCCTACAGCTCCCGCTACAAGTGGCTCCGAAGCAACTTGAATCTTGATCGCTACATCGGCAACCGGGCGAGCCGCTAGGAGGATTAGTGATCGTGGTTAATCTTTTTGTAAGTGTCGCCAAACGCTCTGCCGCCGACTGCACGGCATACGCGGCATTTTCCGCCGCCCAGCCTTTTTGAATAACGCTTTCTACGAGTCGTCCCAAGGGAACCTCGATGTAATCCATTAAAACAACATAACCGCCGAGATAATTGATTGGCTGGCCGCACAGGGGGTCATAGTTAGGATCGCCGATTGGCGCGCAAATCGTTGGTGATTTAGAAATAATAAGCATCTGCGGGTCAATCGTCGCCATTATCACGTACGAAGAAAGAATGATTAATAGGCCGATAATTGCATTGGCAATCTGTTCTTTAGCGGCGATCATCTGGCTAACCGCCCCTCCGGAAACCAGATAGCGGATAACGCCATAAATAACCGACCCAAATGCCAATATCCCGCTGACAATAATTGTCAGGGTATAAAAATATAAAACATAAAGCGGTAATGCCTGACTGGGATCAATTAATCCGGCCTTAATTTTCTCCATAAAAACTTGCGGCGCATCAGCGCCGGGGATTTCCGGATATATAATTTCTAAAGGTCCGAAATTAACGGGGATAGGGACCGCGATTGCCGCTGCGGTAGCTCCTGATCCGCCGGCCGCAAACGCTGCCATGTCAAGTGGATATTTGGCGGGATTAGAAAAAAATACGCTTTGAAAGCAGGCGTTGGAGACGCCGATACTTTGGGCGTTGACGAGGGCATTATTGTTATGAGTAATTGCTTCTTCGCGGGTTTGCCAATAACAGCAGTCGTAGCACATTCCTTGAATATAGCCATCCTCGGCGGCGCACCAGTAAGCTGGATGGCCGACTTCATAGCCGGTCGTCGTTCGGCTTTGATATTGTTGCAAAAAACTGCCATATTCCGCCCCGCCATCAAGGCCGCTAAAACTGCCCCAGCCATTAAATTTCAGCCAAAACTGGTCGCCATATTTATTAGTTCCATAAGCTGATATTTCTTCTGCTACCCGCGCTTGGCAAGAGAGCCCGAAACCGATTTGAGCGACAAATGGGTAATAATTAAGCGATTGGCCGTAAACGTCAATAATGCTTTTAATTGCCTGGATATAATAGTCGTCAAAGACGTAATGGCCGCCGCTCATAGTGGCGATTTCCCCGGAACGTGAAGCCGAACCGAGAAAAACTCGCGCCATCTCTTTAACATAAATATTATTAGAATCTAAAACATCGGCAACTTGTCCCGCGGGGATATTGGGATCGCCGGCGCAATATTTTGCCGATAAAGCCATCTCGCCATAATTACCGCCACCCTGCATAATAACTGCCTCGATTGTGCTGTAATATTCTGGTTTTTCGTATCGTGCGGCAAGCGCTTCAATAATGTTTCGGTGATATTCCAAATACCTTATGTCCCACTGAATCGGTACTCCCTTGTCTATTGCTAGCCCCTCATCTATCGCCCATTGGGGGACTGTTCCTGTCCCCCCCGGAGCATCGGCAACTAGTACCTGCAACCATATTTTTTTTCCTGCTGTTTTGGCGGCGTTAACGGCAGCATCCATTGCCGAGAAATCATAAACCCCCCTCGTCGGTTCTAATTGCGCCCAGGTGACCTCGCCCGAAGGATAAGCCCATTCAATCTGGGGATTATCAATGCCGGCCAGGGTATGACATTGGCCGATTTCGACACCAAAAACATTGCCCGTGGGTAGGAGAAGAATGGCGGCGCAAATAAATAATTTAATTTTAATATTAACCTTCATTGTCGTGAATAAGCGTTAAAAAAACACAAATTGTCCACAATGGGGCGGCGCCAACATACGGAATAAATTCCAAACCCATTGATAGCGGTTTTAACCATTTTAACCTTTTCGCCCACTTGGTGGCCTTGGGAAATTTTTGCTCCAGTTTTTTTACTTTTTCGCCGATTTTGGCAACCGCCTTTTCCGTTTTTTCTTTAGCGCTTCCTGTTACTTTCATTTCTTGTCCCTTTGATCTGAAGAATGTCCACGCCCCGATCGTGCAGATACCGACGATATCCGTTATCCCGAAATCATCGAGGGCGACAAGAATCAAGATAATCCCAATACTGTCGAGGGTTAACGCTACGGGGACCATGATTAATGCTTCCGGGCTGGTCAGTTTTTCGACCATCGATTGCTGGTTTTCAGCGGCTTTTTCAGGGGTTTCTTCTTCCTCATCTTCTCCCTCCTCCCCTTCAGTCAATTCATCGGAAACATCCTCCTGCGACTCCGTAGCCGTCGGCGCGTCTTCGCTTTTCGAATCATCTACAGTAACCGCCCCCAAGTCTTTGGCGGTGATTTTCTCTTCGCTATTCGTTGGTTGTTGCCGAGTCGTATTCTCCATTTTTTTCATTATTCGTATTTATTTCCGTGTTTGCCATTCTTTCCCGGGCCTTTCTAATCTTAATCACCTCTTCCGGCGCGGTAGTGATAACCTGATCTTCGGTATAAGAAGCAACGGCGCGAATCGCCACATGCTTTTGTCCGGCGAAGAAAATTCCCTCGCCGACCGCTCCCTCCAATAACCGCATTTTTTCCTCCTCGGTTAAATTGAATACTTTTTTAACGACATTGATTACCGCCGGCGATTGCTTCATTAGAACTCTCAACGCCGAATTGGCGATAATCGCCTGTCCGTAATCGGATTTCATAAAATCAGAAACGTCTTGAGTGATTGTCGTGATTCCCAGCCAGTATTTTCTCGCTCTTTTTACCATTCCGAACAGGAAAGAAGCGCCGTCTTCGGATTGCATAATCCACCACGCTTCGTCAACCACCATAATCCGCTTTTTCAGTTCGGCGCGCACCTTATTCCACAGGTGGCGCATAATAATGAACATTGCCATTGGCCGGAGCTCTTCCTCCATGTCGCGGATCCCGAATACCGTGAAGTGGCTATCAATCGTGATATTGGAGTAATTGTTAAAAAAGTTGGCGTATGTCCCCTCGGTAAATTTGCCGATCCGCCGCACCAGAGATTCTCCGCCCTCCATTGTTTCCAAGACCTGCTTAAGGTCGGACATAATCGGAACATTATCCCGCCAAGTTGCCGGGTCGGATTCCGGACCGATATCTTTGGCGGCGTATGTTTCCGTCAAGGCGCGGTCGATAATCGCGTCTTCTTCGGGGGTTAACCCGCCGAGCATAATTCTTAAAAGGCCGACCAGATTCATAATACTTGATCTTAAAACGTCATCCG